>JAILIQ010000290.1 GCA_024695205.1 Lachnospiraceae bacterium | reverse complement strand
GTACTCTTCAAGCTGCTCGGTGATCTCCATCTCAACGAGCTCAAGGAGCTCTTCATCATCAACCATATCGCACTTGTTCATGAATACAACGATTCTCGGAACGCCAACCTGACGTGAAAGAAGGATGTGCTCCTTGGTCTGAGCCATAACACCGTCAGTAGCAGCAACAACGAGGATAGCGCCGTCCATCTGAGCAGCACCGGTGATCATGTTCTTTACATAGTCAGCATGGCCGGGGCAGTCAACGTGTGCATAGTGTCTCTTCTCTGTCTCATACTCAACGTGAGCTGTAGAAATTGTTATACCACGTGCTCTCTCTTCGGGAGCCTTGTCGATCTTATCGAACTCAACGAACTCACCAAGTCCGAGTCTCTCATGAAGTGTCTTGGTAATAGCTGCGGTAAGAGTGGTTTTACCATGATCTACGTGACCGATGGTACCAATGTTACAATGGGGCTTGGTTCTTTCGAATTTTGCTTTTGCCATTTAAATAGTCCTCCTTGGAATGTTTTGCTCTTAAAAGAGCACCCTAAGCTACATTATATTTCATATCTGAAATATTTTCAAGTATTAAATTATCCGCAAATAAAAATTATATCATTTGCAAAAATCACTTGCCCTTGTTCAGCAGAACCTTCTCCTGTACGTTCTTCGGTACAGGCTCATAGGTTGATAAGAACATCGAGTAAGCGCCACGACCCTGGGTCTTGGAACGAAGGGTTGTGGTATATCCGAACATTTCGGACAGCGGAACATATCCGCGGATGAGCTTGGTGCCGTTGATATCCTCGGTAGCTTCGATCCTTCCGCGTCTTGAGCTGATATCACCGATTACATCTCCCATATAATCCTCGGGAACAGTGATCTCAACACGCATGATGGGCTCGAGCAGAACGGGATTGGCCTTCTGCATGGCTTCCTTGAA
Source organism: Lachnospiraceae bacterium (assembly GCA_024695205.1). Classification (GTDB taxonomy): domain Bacteria; phylum Bacillota; class Clostridia; order Lachnospirales; family Lachnospiraceae; genus RUG11977. Next base: position 11,136 of record JAILIQ010000290.1, on the reverse strand, counting down.
CGCCATTGAACCTGCGATCTTGAATGCCATTTCACTTGAATCGACTTCATGGAACGAACCGTCGTAGCAGTTGGCATGAACACCGAGTACGGGATAACCGCCGAGAATACCCGACTTCATCGCATCCTCGATACCGGCTGATACCGCAGGAATGTATTCCTTCGGGATCGCACCGCCGACAACTGTTGACTCAAATTCATAAGTCTTGTCGCCGTTAACATCCATAGGTGTAAAGATAACCTTGCAGTGACCGTACTGACCACGTCCGCCGGACTGCTTTGCGTACTTGGAATCAACCTCAACCTCTTTGGTGATGCCTTCCTTGTATGCAACCTGAGGTGCGCCTACATTGGCTTCAACGTGGAATTCACGAAGAAGTCTGTCGACAATGATGTCCAGATGCAGCTCGCCCATACCGGCGATGATCGTCTGACCTGTCTCAGGATTGGTTGTAACACGGAATGTAGGATCTTCCTCGGCAAGCTTCGCAAGTGCCTCGCCCATCTTGTCCTGACCTGCTTTGGTCTTGGGCTCGATAGCGATGTCGATAACGGGCTCCGGGAATTCCATCGATTCAAGGATAACGGGATGCTGCTCATCGCAAATGGTGTCGCCTGTGGTAGTGATCTTAAGACCTACCGCTGCAGCGATGTCACCCGAATAAACCTTTTCAAGCTCCATTCTCTTGTTGGCGTGCATCTGAAGGATACGTCCGACACGTTCTTTCTTGTCTTTGGAAGCATTAAGAACGTAAGAGCCGGTATTCATCGTTCCTGAATATACACGGAAGAATGCAAGCTTTCCGACGAAAGGATCGGCCATGATCTTGAATGCAAGCGCTGCAAAAGGTTCCTCATCGGAAGACTTTCTGTGAACCTCATTACCGTTAAGGTCCGTACCCTTGATATCGGGAACGTCGGTAGGTGCGGGCATATACTCGATAACAGCGTCAAGAAGCTTCTGAACGCCCTTATTGCGGTATGCGGTTCCGCACAGAACCGGAATGATGGTTCCTTCGATAGTAGCCTTACGAAGAGCTGCTTTAAGAGCTGCTGTCTCAGGCTCGTTGCCTTCAAGATAGGTCTCAAGAAGATCATCGTCTGTCTCGCAGATCGATTCGATCATCGATGCTCTGTATTCCTGAGCCTGATCGAGCATATCTGCGGGAACATCGCCGACGGTGATGTTCTCACCCTTCTCATCGTTATAAATATATGACTTCATCTCGAACAGGTCGATAATACCCTTGAAGGTATCTTCCTTTCCGATAGGAAGTTCGATCGGTACAGGATTCTTTGAAAGTCTTGTACGGATCATGTCAACAACATTAAAGAAATTAGCACCTGCAATGTCCATCTTATTTACAAATGCCATACGGGGAACGTTGTACTTGTCAGCCTGACGCCAAACGGTCTCAGACTGGGGCTCAACGCCGCCCTTTGCACAGAACACACCGACTGCACCGTCGAGTACGCGCAGAGATCTTTCAACCTCTACGGTAAAGTCAACGTGGCCGGGTGTATCGATGATATTGATACGATGCTCCAATGCGCCGGGCTTGGGCTTTGTAAATTCTTCCAATGTCCAATGGCAGGTAGTTGCGGCTGAAGTGATCGTAATACCCCTTTCCTGTTCCTGCTCCATCCAGTCCATAGTAGCCGTACCTTCATGAGTATCGCCTATCTTATAATTGACGCCGGTATAATACAAAATACGCTCTGTCAGAGTGGTTTTGCCGGCATCGATGTGGGCCATGATACCAATATTTCTTGTCCTCTCCAAAGGATATTCTCTTCCAGCCAACTTCGTAACCTCCAAATTATCAAACAAAAACTAAAAATGGCAGCCTGAGTTTCGTTCACGAAACTCCCATATTTGGTGGTACTTCCCTACGCGAACGCCCTCGTGAGCGTAGCTGGAAGTACCCAAATATTACCACCTGAAGTGTGCAAATGCCTTGTTCGCTTCTGCCATCTTATGCATGTCTTCTTTTCTGCGGACTGCGGAGCCTGTGTTGTTAGCGGCATCCATGATCTCGCCTGCCAGTCTGTCAACCTGCGTCTTCTCACCACGTTTACGTGAAAACATGGTCATCCAGCGAAGAGCAAGTGCCTGGCGTCTCTCAGGTCTTACCTCAATGGGTACCTGATAAGTAGCACCACCGATACGGCGAGCCTTAACCTCAAGCTGAGGCATGATGTTGTTCATGGCTGATTCGAAAACCTCCATAGCATCCTTGCCTGTGGTATTGGCCACCTTATCAAATGCGCCGTAAACAATCTTCTGGGCTGTTCCCTTCTTACCGTCCAGCATGATGTTGTTGATCAGCTTTGTAACAACCTTGCTGTTGTAAATAGGATCTGCCAGAACATCTCTTTTAGGTGTATGTCCTTTACGCGGCATGTTTCTTCCCTCCTTAACGAATTTACGGCAAATTTCGCCGTCATTAGATCATAGGTACTCACATTCAAAAGTGTCGCATGCTTGGTATTAATCTGTCAAATAAATGCTTTTTCCGGCAATCGTCTTTAATAAGTCAAATTAAGCCAAACATTTAAAACCTTATATGAGTTACTAAATTATAACGAAATAAAATGAATCAGAACGCTAAAAATTATTTAGCAGCCTTCTTGGGTCTCTTTGCACCGTACTTGGAACGAGCCTGCTTACGGTTGGCAACACCTGCTGTATCAAGCGTTCCTCTTACGATATGGTAACGTGTACCGGGAAGATCCTTAACACGACCGCCACGTACCAGAACAACGCTGTGCTCCTGAAGATTGTGTCCCTCGCCGGGAATGTAGCTGGTTACCTCGATACCGTTTGAAAGACGAACTCTGGCGATCTTACGAAGTGCCGAATTGGGCTTCTTGGGTGTGGTAGTCTTTACTGCAGTGCAAACGCCGCGCTTCTGGGGCGAAGCAGTATCTACAGACTTCTTGTTCAGCGAGTTGAAGCTCTTCTGAAGAGCGGGAGCAGTCGACTTCTTTTCAAGAGTCTGTCTGCCCTTTCTGACTAACTGGTTAAATGTAGGCATTGATTTTCCTCCTTCTTGAAAAAGTAAAGATAACGCGATTGCCGTCACTTCAGGGTTTTCCGGTCATTTACATAAGCACAGCAAAAAACCGCCCATAAAGTGCGCACAAAGTGCATTATAAGCGGTTTTTTGCATAAAGTCAAGAATAATTTTCACCAAAATTAGCGGTCCTTGCCGGTCCGGGTATATGGATTTTAGCCATATTTAGCACTTTACCGTTCAAAAGCGCTCTTCACCGCATAGCACTCTTTTCCGTGCAGGAGTGCCGCAGGAATGCGCCATGCCGTTCCGTCCGAATATCTGTCGGCCGTAAGCCTGCCGTCGCAGTAGATCTGGATCACATCATAATCCCCGTCTATCACGATAAATCCGGAATCGTTCAGCACTTCAAGCTTTTCCCAGATTATACGTGTGTTTTCATTTCCGGACAGTTCAAGCTGACGGGCAGCTTCGCCTTCGATCTCAAATGCAGGTTCACATTCCGTAAGACGCCATACGGCCGCGTTACTGCCGGGCTGTATTCCGCTGCACTCCACGCCTGCATTAAGATCACAGTCGGGACTGCTTTCGTTTACCGATATATTTTCCCAGGAATCCCCGGTCCATACAGAATAAGAGAAGCTTCCGCCTTCTATTGCCTTTAATCCGCCGGGCTGTTCAGTCTGTGCCGTATCCGCCGCGGAATATCCGAGTTCTGCAAACCCCTGCGAGCCGGCATCCGGACCGTTCTCATCTTCGGACCGGTACAGGTTGACATCGTCACCTATATAAACCCTGTCCGATATCTTGCGAAGATGCAGCGCGTCGCGCTTTTTAAGTGTCACTATGCGTACATTTCCGATCTTAAGCCCGTCCGAGCGGCCAGCTTCGCAAATATACTTCCCGCAGCCCTCGATATCATAGACCGCCTTTCTGTCATCCGCAGCCATGAAAAAGAAGGTATTGCCGCTGCGGCACAAAAGCTGCGCGGTCGCGTATCTGAGCCTGAGCGATCCAAGTTCGATATTAAACGGCAGGATAAACGATGCATCGGCCTCAACGTCGACTGTGCCGATAACAACGCCGCAGCCCGTATCAAAGCTCACATCCTTATGTTCCTTCAGCTTATCCCCGCGCTGATGATTGTTGACAAACACAAACCCGCTCCGGCCATTCCTGCGCATGCAGTATCTGAGCCCTTCCGGATCGTCTTCGCGCACAAAATCCTCTGCCGCAACGTGGTCCATCTGCGCAAGCTCTTCGCCGAAATCATTTATGAACAGATGCAGAAGGTTAAGATATCCGTAAGACTCTCTTGCCTCCCCGTACTGTGACAGACAGGTCCCGAAATCATAATTGATGATGGGATAATCATTCGGATACCCCGTAGCCTTGGTTTCGTTAAATGTCGATAAACGCCCCACCTTGTTCGTTCCGCCGTGATACATGTAATAGCCGACAAGGTTGTTTCCGCAGCCCAGTTTGACAAGCGAGAGCGCATAAGCATCCTGAGGCGAAATATATACGCGCCTGTGATAGGTGGACTGCATTCCCGGTCCGAGCTCACAGGTCGCAAACGGATATCTTTCGTAAGGCAGCTGCCATCCGTCGGAGTTTTCCCTGATAATATCCTTGCCGATAGCGGTATCGTTGCGCATCGTATAAAATGCGTAATGCCTTGACAAAGGCAGTTTATGGCTTCCCGCTTCCCACGGCGCGTCGGGATATGCGCCGAATACCGGAAGCACCTCGTCTACAGGTATTTTCGCTCCGTACAGCGAGTTCCACCCCGTCACCGTATACAGCGGAACATCGAAGCCGGCCTCCTGCGCGATCTCCTTGAGTTTGCGCAGATGTTCGGCATTGCCTGTCAGTTCATTTTCAAGCTGGATCCCGACGATATTGCCGCCGTCTTTGTAGAGCAGGCCGTTTACCTGATCGGCTATCGCCTGATACCAGCCGCGTACGAGCTCGAGGTATTCGTCATTGTTATCACGCAGCTTAAAAGGTTTCTTCACAAGCCAGTCGGGAAATCCGCCGTTTCTGCATTCTCCGTGCGCCCAGGGCCCGAGACGCAGCACAACCTGCAATCCTGCCCTCTGAGCCGCAAGCACAAACCCGCGCACATCAAGATCACCCGTAAAATCATAATCGCTGTTCTCATCTTCGCGGTGATAAATCCAGAACAGATACGACGCTACGATCCCGATCCCTCCGGCCTTCATCTTACACAGCTCGGTATACCAGTCATCCCTTGACGCCCTCGAAAAATGGTATTCACCCATGACCGGAAGCCACGGACGTCCTCCTTTTGTCAGATATTTTGAAGTTACGTCGATCCTCAAACCCGAAGGATCTTCCCCGCCGAGCTTTAAATGGTTTTTCTCGACCGGAACTTCTTTATATTCGCCAAATCCGTATATCATATTATTCCTCCGCCGTTTTTTAACCCGTTCCGTATATCTGCCGGGCAGTCCTGCTTAAATTCCGGTTTCTATAAGTTTTAACCCTTCCGAACCCAGCCTTATCATGTTCTCGCAGTGCTTTCTGTTTTTTCTGTCGAGATCGGCTTCGAAAATAAGGAAATCAGGCAATGATACCGCAAAATATTCGATCCTGATATGATCGTTCATATGAGCGTGACCGTATTCTTTCATATCGTTAAGGATCTTTTCGGCCTCTTCGCGCCTTCCGAGCCCTGCGATCGCAAGTGCCATAAAATAAACCATTTCCGGAGGCTGATCGTTATAATACATTGCCGAAGAGAAATCCGCCCTGCCGCGCGCGGCCATCTTCAGATATTCGGTTCTTACGGCTTCGCCGGTAGAGCGCCCGGCCATATAATAATACACATCATTATCCAACTGGCCGATAAGCTTTCCTTCCCCGAGGTTTTCCGGATAGGAAAGAGCATTTTTGAGCATCGCGACAGCTTTTTTATCGTCGGCTTCATTAGAAGCCATCGCGATCAGACAGCGCTTGTACTGCGCGGTTATCTTGCCTTCCCCGCCTTCCCACGGATGGAAACGGTGGTTCATGATGCATTCATAGGCCTCACCGAAACGGCCGTTGTCATTAAGCAGGGTAATGTACTCCGTATACAGGGGATCTCTTTTTTCCACCAGTTCCCTGCTCGCTTCCATCTTTTCAAGTCTTTCGGCCGCCGGTCTTTCAAGCTCCTTATAGAGCTGGTCAAGCTCGTAAAACACCCTCGGGTCGCTGCGGTCGAGTCCGAAAGCGGTTTCCATCTCTTTAAGGGCACGATCCGCATCCTTTTTTTTGTTATAATATGCCAGGGCAAGATTACGGTGAACCGTTGCAAAATCCGCAAGCGCGCCCTTATTTACAGATTCGGTCACACTCTCCCACAGCCCGATCGCCCGGTCATGATTTCCCTTATCATACATCAGGCATCCGAGGTAATAGGCAGCCATGCAGCTTCCGGCTTCGATCGCCTTTTCAAGCACCGCGATGTCCTCGACACGGTTCGGGAAGCAGTAGGCATAAGGCGCATTCCCGGGCTTTTCAAGATATTCCTTATCTCCCGTCGCAAAATAGCTGTAGAAATTGATCATGGGTTCGTCCCAGTCCTTTGAACGCGCATAGGCACGCATCGCTTCATCAGGCATCCCAGCCTTCAGATACAGCATTCCGAGCTCCGTGATATCTGAATTATCAAGCCTCAGACCTTCGTCAAATGAACTGTCCGCTTCCGGCATCAGCTCATGTCTTGCGCACAGATCGAGCGGATCCTTCGCAAGAGTTTCACGGGCAAACTGTTCGGATTCCCGTGTTTTCCCGATCTTACGCAGAAGAACAGTCTTAAGTCCTCTTGCCTTCATATCCCAGCGGTTCTTATCCAGTGAAGCCTCTGCAAATTCAAGTGCTTCGGGATATCTTCCAAAGCACGATGCAATAACAGCAAGCATATGGAACGCCCTGCTCTGCATCGAACCGTCCCATGTTGCCTTATAGAACGCATCGTAAGCTTTTTTAAGACCGCCGGTCATATAATATGCCATCCCAAGGTTATAATACGCCTCACAGTCATAGGGATTGGGATTGTGGGTAACGGCCTTCTCTATCGATTCTTTAAAATACGGTATTGCCTCCGTATACCGGCCTTTTTTGCACAGCAGCTTTCCATAGGCATTATTAAGACGCATATCGGTCCTGTCACGCCTTAATCCCTCAAGATAATATGCTGCGGGATCATAAGTCGCATGTCTGTACTGTTCAAGATGCATTCCGCACAGATACAGATCTTCAAGGCTTTCCACAGCTTCCGGGGCAGGCATCGGATCCTTTGCCGAAGGCATTTCAGACTCATCCGCGGTTTCCTGATACGCCAGGATCTCTTCGTTTCCGCAGAACAGCGACAATCTGAGCCGCTCCCCTTTATTTTCACTGTTTCCGGGATCATTGTCAGTCCCGGAAGTACCGGAAGTACAGGAAGTACCCAAAGTACCCGGAGTATCCGACAGGCTTTGCTTCAATACTTCCGCAGGTATAATATCCACAAGGCTCTCCGCCGCTGCCAGCACGGCTTCTTTACGGTATATCTCCTTTTCCCCGAGCTTTAATGAGACAGTCACGGGCTCATCATGCTTTACAAACGAATATATCGATATCCTGAGAGATGAATTCCCTGAAACCGCCTCACTTCCGGCATTTCCTTCCACATATTCGTACGAGATGCAATAATCGGTATCCGCGTTTTTCACGGCCCCGCAGTCCCTGTAGGGCATGAAATACTGTACAAAATGCTTTTCTTCGTAAGGCTTCAGATATGTAAAATCAGGCTGATTGTCGGTAAATACGCCTGTCATCAGCTCTATGTAAGGCCCGTTGGCATCGGTTAAGTTTCTGTCCCAGGCTTTTCCGAAATCACCGTTACCCCAGGTCCACTGCTTCTTTCCCGGGCTTATGTGATGATCGGCAATATGGAGCAGTCCGGCATTTCGGGAATCATCGTAATTTCCGATGAAATCATAATCCGAATGATGCGCCATATACGAAGTCGGGACCGGGATATTCTTATATCTGGAAATATCCGTTCCGGGCGCATAATCCACCTTGTAATATACTCCTGTCGCGATCGGGAAATCGGAAACGTCCCTCTTGCCGTGATCAAATACCGCATGAACGTCAGGCGGGAATATGGATCTTGTATGGTCATTGACAGCAACCGCCGGATTGGCCCACCACAGGAAGGTCTGATCCTGATCGGTCGGATTGTAGAGATTCCCTTTGATCTCAAGATATGCCCTGTCATCGTAAACGGTAAATTCGGCATATGACCTCGTATGGAACATTTTCTCGGTCTCACCCACGGTCACGGTCACCGATCCGTCATCATTCTTCTCTACACAGTAATCGACCGGATCAAATGTTGACGGTCTGTGATGCTGAGGCCAGTTGAATTCTATGCCGCCGCTGATCCAGGGGCCCGCAAGCCCTACAAGAGCGGGCTTGATCACTTCATTGTAATAAACGGCATCATAACCGTTTGTTTTATCATAAAGCCGCTGTATCCTTCCGCCAAGCTCCGGCAGGATCATAACGAGGATCTGATCGTTCTCCATGTATACAGCGGTATATTCCCGATCAGTCTTCTCATCACGGATCCCCTCGCACACCGGATGGGGATAGACCCTGCCCGAAGAACCCTGATATACTCTTTTTTCAAGAAACATCGGGTTTTTGTCATATTCAAATGTCTCATATGTCGGTATAGTTACCTTCTCTACTCTAACCTGTGCCATCCTGACCTCCGTATTCGAAATGCCGTAATATGCTAACCGTAACGACTTATTGCCGTAACAGGCTAATTGCCATAATAGGCTAATTGCCATAACAGGCTAATTGCCATAACGGGCTAATTGCCATAACGGCGGTGTTTCGGACTTTTTACAGTCTCATCGACCTTTCTATAATATCATAATCGACCGTTTTTCTGCTTCCGTCCCTGAATACCATCTCCACGGGACCGTATGCACCACTCTTTAAAACATCGCTGTAAATGATCTCCTTTACAGGGAACAGTTCTTCGGTCGTAAAATCATCATGATCTTCCCTTGTTATGACCTGGGAAACGAGTATATGCGGTTCTGCCCCGTCATACTGCTTCATTCTTGCAGCCGCAGCACAGATCACCATGGACCGGGCAGAATCGGGATTGGTATTTTCGCTGTTTTGTACGGTCAGATCGTCCCATCCGTCAAAGACCGTCATTGCAAGCTGTTTGGCTCTTCCCTGCGAATCCTTTCCCTTCAGTATGATGGCGCGGGCTTTTCCGCCGTCCGGATCATCCTTCTTTTCGACCACCGTACCATTGTCGGGGAACCCGAATGAACCGAGAGTGATCTTAACCGGCCATCTGAACAGCCGCAGCCTGTCTGCACGCATGATCCCGTACGGAACGGCAAAGTCTGCCAGACTGACAGCCTGCATCCAGTGTGTTTCGTGTTCAAACGAAAAATTAAAGAACTGCCTCCTGTAGAGGACTCCGTCCTTTTCACCGCACCAGAATGTCACATTGCCATACTCTTCGTGCCCGTCCGAAAGCTCCCTGATGACATACTGCATCGATTCATTTTCAGCCTCCCACGGATACTTCGAATGATACGCCAGTTTTGAATAATTCCACATTCCATGGATATCACCGGCTTTTTTGAACACCTTGCCGGTCCTTAGTATCGTAGCTGAATTGTCTTTATGATTCGAAAATGACAGTCCCGGTCCGTCAAGTGTTGTAGTCTTTACTTCGTGCTCCCGCAGGACTTCCCAGGTGCCGTTATTCTCCTTCTCGGTCCAGAAGGGATGATCGGCGGGCAGTTCAAGGCAAAGGAACGCTTTTCCCATCCAGAACGGAGATTCTGCGCAGGAATATCCCTGTACAAGCGGAGCAAACATCCCGTAGAAGCCCATTGTCGGAAAGCCTTTATAGTAAAAGTCTTCACGCGTGAGGAACTGCAGCAGCGAACCCGAGCATATCCTTCTGTACAGTCCGAAATTGCAGGGACTCTGTAAAAAAGCGGCATCATTTTCACCGTTGCGGTTATTTTCCGCAGCGGAACCTTTACCCGATCCGTTCATCAGAGCATATGCCCCGAAGGGGCTTGTGGCGGCAAACCTGTAGATATTGCTGCGTCCCCACATATTTGTCCATCCGTCCCCGTCAAAGAAATCCGGATATGTTTCCATGAGCTTTCGGGAGTTTTCCTCGATCTTAGCAGCGATATCAGGCGCATTTTCATACCCGTACCACAGATTCCACAAGGGTCCGTACACATTGAACGCCCAGCTCGAATAATAGTCAAAACACTGTCCGTCCCTGTACCAGCCGTCACCCACATAGTAATTGATGACAGCCGAAGCATGCTCAAACATGACCGCCTTGTCGATCGGATAGCCGTTCATATGCAGGAACGCCATATCGAGCATGTTGAAGAAACGCCAGTTCTGCGGAACCGTTCCGGAATAGGCATATGTCAGCAGGAAATCGGCGATCCTGTCCTTTTCTTCCTGCGTATAGGTATCCCATATCACTTCATGGCATATGTTAAGCCCGATCACGAGGGCACAGGTTTCGACAGTCTGCTGAAAAATCCTCAGCCTGTCGCTGCTGCCCGCAAGTTCGAGCAGTTCATCGTAGGTGCCGACACCGAGCGGATCGCCAGGTGTGCATGCCTTAAGGATATGGCTTTTATAATAATCAGCCATCCTGTAGCCGCATATCTCAAGCTCCGGATCGTCCTTTAACAGCGGAGCCGCAATAAACAGCGATCTTGTCAGTGCTTCGAAGATCTCTGCCTTCTCTTCTATGATCCTTGCCGATCCGCTTGAACCTTCATGCGGATAGGTGATCTTAGTCTCCTGTCTCGGCATTACGAGAGGATCCCCAAAATCCTTCACATGCTGAAAAATACCGGAAAGCAGATGCTTTCCCGCTTCGATCCAGCTTTCCCTTGTAAGTCCGGTATATGGACTCAGTTCATAATCTGTCGTCCCGGGTTTAAATACCATATTTAACCTCCTGTCGAGAGCGCAGCGAACGGCAGATGGTTGCATCGGTGGCGCTCTCGACACCGATGCAGTCGTTTGAAAGTTCTTTTGAA
>JAILIQ010000171.1 GCA_024695205.1 Lachnospiraceae bacterium | reverse complement strand
TATATCCACTTATTCAAGATTATAAAGTACTAAATATAGAATTGCAACCCCTTTTCCCGATTATATGTCACTTTGTGACGCGATTTTGGGTCTTATGTAACCCCTCCATTACAGACGTCAGAAAACGTGACCGGCTGCATTATCATTCTTTACAATATTATATAGGAAGATGTATAATTTACTACATCCACAGGTGTAGTATTCGACCCGATCACGGAGGGTATTATCAATATGATCATTTATCACGGCTCCGACCATATCATACAGAAGCCGGAATTCCATGCAGGCAATCGCCATAACGACTATGGATACGGATTTTACTGTACCGAGCACGAAGATACGGCAAGGGAATGGAGTGTATCCGCCGGACGCAGCGGCTACATTAATATATATGATATAAATCTGCAGGGACTTTCCGTTCTCGATCTGGATGAATTCCCGATACTCACGTGGCTGACGGTACTGCTTGAAAACAGGACTTTTAACCTTGCTTCCCCTCTGGCCCTGGAGGCGAAGGAGTATCTGAAAAAGGAATTCTCGATCGAATATGGTTCTTTTGACATAATAAAGGGATACCGGGCCGACGACAGTTATTTTTCGTTTGCACAGGATTTTCTGAACGGTACGATCCCGGTATCACAACTGGCAAGAGCAATGAAACTTGGCGGTCCGGGAGAACAGATCGTTCTGAAGAGGCGCAGGACATTCGAGAGGATAAGATACAAGGGTGCGGATCCGGTCGATCATCTGATCTGGTATCCGCGGCGAAGGAACAGGGATGAACAGGCAAGAAAAGCTTACCTGTCTTCCGATAAAATGAGTTATATCCGCGGAGATATCTATATCACGCGGATCATCGACGAGGAGATAAAAAGAGATGATGCACGCATACAGTGAACTCTATATAGAAAAAGCACAGATATCGCTCGGAAGCATGCTGCACTACGCAGTGTATGATCTGCGGCTGGATCTCACGCGTTTCTTCAGAATGTTCATCGACACCGGGATAGCTGCCGATTTCGGATCGGGCGATCCGAAATATACTGTTGGGATGTCAGGCATAGAACTCGCAGGGGAGGTGCTATTCAAAACAACCGGAACGTACCCGGATACCGATCCCGTCTTTGTCGCCGACCGCTCGCCCGAGTATTGGACCGGATGGGCTGTCGCATACTATGAATGGTACAAGGCCATACCCTTTGACCGAATCGATCAATACGTTCCTGTTTCGCAGATCCTGGAGATGTATGATCCGCTCCACGAAGCAGATCTTTCACGTTTTGTACAGTTTATGGATTCGAGGATAGAGACTGTACACGACACATCAAGACTCGCGCGTCTCCGCGCGTATGCGGGCCTGTCCCAAAAGGCCCTTGCGGATATGTCGGGCGTATCTGTGCGCATGATCGAGCAGTATGAGCAAGGCCGAAAAGATATCAACCGCGCATCCTTCTCATCGGTATATCAGCTGTCCAAAGCCCTGAACTGCCGCATGGAGGATCTGCTTGAATAGTCCTGACCGGTACGGTCATTTTAGTCTTCGATACACGGATACCCCCCACCATCACCATGGATAAATGCATAGAAAAGCGGGCCGCAAGGGCCCGCTTTTATCTTTTAAAGATACTGATCGTATCACTTTTCGGATGATCTGCCTCTGTTTCTTATGTATTTGTAAACAGAGATGCCTAACACTATGCCTGCTGCAAGGAAGAGGAACAGGTACAGCAGCGTACCATTATTGTTATTATCATCGGAAGGTGCTGCGTCAAGAGGGACCATTCCTTTTTCAAGCTTGACATACTTGCCTTCGCTGTCCGCATCAACGTCTGTCTTTTCGTAATCCGAATCACCGGCTTTGAGAGTGAGATTCTTATCATCGCTGCCCTTGAGCTCGTCATTAGCCGAACCTTTTGCTGTATCTTCTACTCTTACGCCTGCAACGCCGCTGCGTCTTCCGCCACGTCCGTTGGATGTATTTTCTGCTATAAGTGTTGCATCGCCGGCAGGAGCGGGAATGCCGGATATAGGATCGACATAAGCGGGATCTTTGCCGGCCGGTGTGTCATCGTCATCCGAAGTATCGTCATCATCAGAAGGCTCCGAAGGGATGGGGATCACGATATCCGCAAGAGCTGATCTTGCCTTGTCGACCTCTTCCTGAAGCTTGTCTCTTACTCCGATCGCATCGCCAAGAGCGGCTTCCGCTGCCTCAAGCTCATCCTCGAGGTATTTAAGGTTGGTCCTGTCATATTCATACATCTTGAGCTTCTGGGCCTGTTCATACAGAGCCGTGTAATTGGCTTTGGCCTCTTCAAGTTCGGCATTGGCATTTGCGAGCGCCTGCTTCTGCTCCTGGAATTTCTTCAGCTCGTCCATGACCTTGAGATAACTGTATTCATCCTTATTCTTTGCCGATAATACATGGCCGTTCGCATCCGTCTGAATGCCCTCGATATACTTGTTTGCTGCAGCAACAATGCTTTCGTCATCCGTTTTCCATGTGATACCGGTCTCGTCGGTATAACCATTTGTTCCGGGATTGCCTTTGATCGTCTTTGCATCTACATGATTTTCATATTTCGTTCCTTCATACTTGTATTCGGAATACAAACGCTTTTTATCCGAATCTTTTTCATACAAGTAGTATTCCAGCATGAACCCTTTATGTTCTGCCGACTGCATCACAACAACGATCTTAATATCAATGACATTGGGATTATCCCTGATAGCTACAAGGCTTGGGAAAGCACCGTACTTGATCGCGTTCTGCGCCCATTCCACTATTTGTTCGTCAGAATCGTTCCAATGGGTATAATCCGAATAACTGCCGGTATTTTTCTTATTATACTCTTTAACATAGCAATTCGTTCTGATCTTTAGTTCGTTGGTACGATTATCAAATTCGGTAATCACTTGCTCTGTTCCGTCAAGGATGGGAACAAATTTTTTGGACCCGTTTTTATCCCCGGATTCAACACGTGATCCTATGGGATCATCGGGATCATATGCGACAGCGTATTCCACTTCCCGAGCCAAATTGCCATGACCCTTTAATTCCATCAAGGTCACCAATTCCATACCCTCGGCCGGAGCGTTCCCGTTCTTATCTTCCCAGTGTGCTGGAATGAAAGTATCTTCTTCTGCAGGTACAGTATCCACTACATTTGTATCCACCGTATAACTGCGCTCGTAGATGTAGATCGAGCCGTCATCGTTTGCCTTGTAGTTGTAGTACCTTGTATATTCATTGCCGTCTTTGTCCTTGAACTTGACGACAACACGGTTGTCGTTATTTGAGTTGGAATGGATCCATCCCTGACCATCCTTGTATGCTTTTTTGTTCGAATCGAACTCCTCGTCTTCGTGAGTGAGTGTCACTTCCTTCTCGGCAAGTTCATACATATTTGTATCCGCGTCCAGTTTGGCCTTATCAAGATCGGTATCATGCTGGATCAGCGTGACTTCAAAATCAGCTCCGAGTTCAATGAGACTTCCTTCCTGATTCAGTATGTTGTATTCGATTATGAGGTTGCACAGTTCTCTCGTTTCCTTCCAGTAATCGGTGCTGTTCCTGAAGTTCGGATCTGCCTTGACTATATTCTGAACGTCATCCTGCTTAGACTGGATCTTTTCGAGAAGCTCGATATTCGCTACGTTCTTGTAGAGTTCATCTACTTCCTTCTGTAAGGTTTCAGCTTTTTCCTTGGCAGCATTTAACGCCTTCAGCGCTGCCTGGGAATCCTTTATGGCACCCGTTAAGTTTTTCTCTTCTGCGTCTTCGGCCTTCACAAGTGCGTCGCCCGCTATTGCCTTTGCATCATCAAGCCGCTTCTTGGCCGCATCTTTTGCTTCCCGGGCATTGGCAACGTTTTTATTTGCTTCCTTAAGTATCCCGTCCGCAATATCAAGCTGTTTCCCTGCCTCAGTCTGTGCTGCCAGCCTGTCGGCTATCGTCTTGGTCTTATCATTGGCCTCCTCTGATTTTTGCTGTGAAGCCGCTGCAGCGTTCAGACCTGCAGTTGTTCCTGTGTTCGCATCAGTATAGAAACTGCCCTTGATCGCGTTGA
>JAILIQ010000162.1 GCA_024695205.1 Lachnospiraceae bacterium | reverse complement strand
TTCTTGCTGTTAATTACGTGAATATACCGATCGTCCCCTGACATTGCAGCTATCAGTTTCAAGACCTCATCCACGTGCTTGATTTCCGTCAGATCGTCCGGTTCATAGTTCGGATTAATACGTTTCTTTACAAAGAAATTAGCCACCACCTTGAAATCGCTCGTGAAGCGGGATATCTGCTTCTCGGTCAGCCAGGCAATCTCAAAAACATTGATCTTGTAATCACTAAAATATGGTTTAAGCTTATCAGGCACAGCGACCACATCTTTGAGTCTTTTGTAATGCCACCATCTTTTGTTCCCAAAGTATAGCACAATCGTGATAATCGGAACAGGAGTAAATGGGATGTGCTGCTTCCCATTTGAATTTCCTTTACCACTCTTTGTGTTGCTCTTCAATAGTTGAGCACGATATGCCGCGCCGTCATACCCGATGACACGCAGCGGCATGAATTTAAAGATATCCGATTGATTCTCCATACCGATCGTCGCGATATTGATCAGACCGTCATGCCAGCGCTTCAGCTTGTCACGTTCTTCCTCGTGAAGTTTGCCGTCATCTGCCTTGTATTGTGAAAACACCTGCATGTCGTCGAGCTGGTTTTCCTCCACCACAGTCTCTCCGTCGAACAGCAGCCCATTCACAATGTCGGCAAATACCTCGTTGTAGTCCTCCAGTTGCTTCTCAATAATGTCTTTTTCGCCCAATAAAGCCTCCTTTCCGCCAGGAAAGAAACGGATTTACATCACATTATCGCTAACCGGGATTACGATAATAAATCAATGGCAAACATAGGCTCTTTCCTGCCATATACAGTATTCATATTGTTTAAAGCAGGGAATCTATGTTCCTTTATTTTCGAGGATAAAGATCCTCACAGAACATCAAAATGTGATATCAGAAATGCCTTGCTTCGTGTGTGAATGAGTGTAACACAGTTTTTTACCGATTGCAAGGATTTTGTGACCCCGTTACCAAACCCGCCTCCCGGTTTGCCGGGAGGCGGGAAGTTTTTTCTGGTGCGCTTTGCAGCGCACCAGAAAACCGCCCTCCGGGGTGATCCGGAGAGCGGCAATTTCTTTGCTATTTACTTAAAAGATTACAAGTAGTGATTACTCAGCTGCTACTGAATAGGACTTCCAAACGTATAAGGTCTTGGACTCCTTAACTTTCTTGTCGTCCTTCTCGACTTCGACCTCAATACTTTCCTTAGCAACCATTGTGATAATGTATTCGGAAGCAAGGATATTGGAACTCTTGTC
The DNA here is from genome assembly GCA_024695205.1 of Lachnospiraceae bacterium. GTDB lineage: Bacteria > Bacillota > Clostridia > Lachnospirales > Lachnospiraceae > RUG11977. Next base: position 24,093 of record JAILIQ010000162.1, on the reverse strand, counting down.
ACCTGCGCGGCGAACCAGAACAATCGACCCATCCTTAAGAACATGATCGGTAGCCTTACCACCTGTCTTGGCAGAATACTTCGATTTGCTCTTTCCTACTGTGAGTCCTTTATCACCAAGTGTAGTCCATTTTGCAGTGGTAAAATCGATATCTGCGTAATACTTAGATTCACCCTCCTTCTGCTTAATATCAGCAGCATCGACAACCAGATACTCATAAGCACCGGAGTTCTTATCTGTCTTAGCATTAGATATCTCAGGAGTAGCAATTACACCCTTAGTATCAGCGACATCCTGTACAGAGTAGAATTTGTTTTTGTCTTCCTTGATCGTAGGACCATCGGTTACTCGTGCGATCGTCATAAGAGTCCATTTTTCAGCGGGCTTTTTCGCTGTTGCAGACTTTCTGATCCAAATGTATAAATCGCCGGTTCCAGCATAAATTGCGTCACAATAGTCGCAAATTTCTTTAACTGAAAAAGCTTTAACCTTAATGTTTGTAAACATCTTGGCATTCTCTGTTACCTTACCGGCCGGAACATAATCATATGTAGGCCATATAGCAGTGTCATCACCTTCGGTACGCTCATGAGTCTCTTCGTCTACAATTATTTCTTTAGCTTTACCACCCTTATTGAATGGAAGAATTGTAAATGCCTCTTCTATGCTGATATTTTTTTCTTCATTCTTGCTGGTAATAGTAAAATCATAACCATTCTTCAGAGCAAGAGTTCCCTTGGAAACGTCTACTTTAACTGCCTTACCTTCCTTGGCAGCATCAACGGAAACCTTTACCGCTTTAGTTGCGCGGTATGCATTCTTTGCAGGACTTCCTTCGCTTTCTCCTTCGACAGCTGGAGTCTCAGGCTCTGCCTCAGCACCCTTAATTCTGAAGTACAGTGTGGTCTTTGATCCGCCATTAACAAGTTCATAGAGCTTATTAAGATTCAGGTCAGGAGCCTTCTTGGTCTTGGGATCCATCTCATTGCCTATAATATAATACCACGTGGTTCCGTCTTCGCTGTACTGAAGATCGTCAATCATTTCTTCAAGAGCATCCTTAAACTCTTTTGCTTCAGTACCCTCACCGGAATAAATGACGGTCTTTTTCTTGTTATCTATTGTTGTGATCGAAGCGATCGCGGGCTCTTCACCATCCTTCGCTGCCTGAGCATAAGCGAAAGTAACCGAAATCTTCTTGTAAGGTGTAGCATCTACAATATAATTAGCTGCATACTTTGCCTTATCTTCCGAAGGAGTACGAACAGAAGCGTAAATATATGCCGCTTTACTCTCCGCAACCTTTACTCCTGCACTCTTATCATAAAGCGGAATAGATGCAGTATAATAAGCATCGCCCCCCTTAGGGGTAACCTTTGTTAATGAAAGTGAATTAACCTTATCGCCCTTAACCTGAACACCCTTTGAGCTCTTGCAATCTACCCAGTAAAGAGTAAGTTCTACAGGAGAATCAAATACAATACTATCCGTCTCGGGGTCATATCCGGCCCATTTAAATGCGGAAACTACCTTTTTATCGGTAATAGTAACATCTGTTTCGGCGCTTGCAGCTGTGCCCGCACGCTTAACAGTATAATACCAGGTGCTGTAATTGCCTTTTGCTGTTACATTAGCAGCTGTTAATCCTTCGGCAAGAATTACGCTCTCGCCTTCTTCGCCGACATATGTCTTTACAACTGCCGCATCGCCTTCGCCTTCGGTTTTCTGAAGCTTGTCAACAATGTCCGAGAAAAGGATCTTGGTATCGGCCTTCTTGTTATCTACCTCAAAATATGCCTTATAATCTCCGTATACGAAAGTTACGGGAGCCTTGCTGTTGGTAACAGTAAATGTGAATGCAACATCAAGCTTATCAAGATTCTCGGCAAGTGTGATCTTGTCAGTTATCTTATCCAGTGCCTGAGAAATATAATCCTTATTGGTAGCATTAACACCTGTGGTCGCAAATGCATTAAGAACCCATGCTGTAGGATCCTGAAGACCGGTTTCTGTAAGCTCATCTCCATCTTCCAGCTTCATTCCTGCGATGATATTTGCGATAGTAATACTATTGCCTTTCTTAAGGAATGTTCCATCGGTTGTGAACTTGTAGGTTCCAGACTCGTCGTCTTCGGTGTCGGCCTTAAGAATATCGTTAACAGTAACAGTAAATGTTACGCTCGGAATCTTTACGGGAATAGTAACTACAATATCTTCTGCTACAGTTGCGTCAATTTCAAACTTTTCACCTGCGTCGCTGTATGTTACTTTTCCCTCGGGATTTGATGTAGGAGTACCGCTCGCAATATACAGTGTTGAATCAGCTTTCGCGAGCGCTGCTATAATAGTGTCAAGCTTAAGACTACCGGTCTTAACTACGGGATCAACCGCAGCTGCGGCCTCATTTGCATCTGTTGAAGGGTCATCTTCTACAGCTGCCTTACCGGGTGTAAACGTAACCTTATACTCCGCGTCAGTAACATCATCTCCGACTTTTGCCTTGAAGGTTATCGTCTTGGTCTCATCTGCTGCACTTGCCTTTACCGTAGCAAAACCGGTAAGCACCAGTGCTAATGTCAAAAGACCTATAACTAAGCCCTTTGAGAAATTAAACTTCTTCATAAATTATCATAATTGCAGAATATCGCTATAATTCAGGCATTATATGGTTTATCGAAGTTGATTTATTGATTTTTACTTGATTTTCATGTGATTTCTAATTTACGAACTAAAAAGCGGATAAATGCTGATTGATACTCTATCTGCATTTGAGCGAGGTTCCAACAGGATGTCTCACATTATATTTTCAAACCGGTTTAATGCTTGTGTGATATACACCGGGAAAAAATCATCAGGAGAAGGGATTAAATGCTTTCACGGCATCCCCGATTTGCCGATATTGTGAACGGATTGCTGTTCGGTGGGGAGCAGATATCACATTTCACAAATTCCCCATCAACTGTTCAAAAAGTTTTCACAAAATCCGTTTATCCTTGGAGCATAGCATAAATATGCACAAGGAGGTGAATTGCAGTATGGATCATGTCAGACGTATTGCTGTGATACCGGCGTATGAGCCGGGAGCAGAAATGCTCACGACTGCAGCCGAACTGAAAGAAAACGGATTGGAGATACTGATCGTGGATGACGGTTCCGGAGATGATTATACGGATTTGTTCCGGAGAGCCGGGACATATGCTCATGTCATTCATCATGATGTAAATAAGGGAAAAGGAGCTGCATTAAAGACCGGTTTCAGGTGTGTTAAAAGTCTTTTTGATCCGCCTTATACGATTGTGACGGTGGATGCCGACGGACAGCATAAAACAGCGGATGTGCTCCGTGTATGCGAGGCGGCTGAACAGAACCGGGATGCACTGACGATCGGAAGCAGAAAATTTGACGGACATGTTCCTTTACGCAGCAGGTTCGGAAATGCTGTAACAAGGCTGGTTTTTGCGCTCTCCAGCAAAAAACGGGTTTACGATACCCAGACCGGTCTGCGGGCCTTTTCGGAAAATCTGACGGATAAAATGCTCGACATTTCCGGAGAACGCTACGAGTATGAAATGAACATGCTCATGGTCCTTGCAAGCGAAAATATCCCGATAAATGAAGTCCGGATCGAAACGGTTTATCTTAACGATAACGCTTCTTCGCATTTTGACACTCTTAGGGATTCATGGCGTGTTTATAAGGAGATCTTAAGGTTTTCGGGATCGTCGCTGATATGTTTCTGCATAGATTATCTGTTGTATTGTGCTTTATTGACCCTGAGCGGGATCGTGGTGTTTTCAAATGTTGCCGCCCGCATCGTAAGCGCCGCGATCAATTATACACTGAACCGAAAGGTTGTATTCAAGAGCCGTACATCAGTGCTTGGCTCAGCTCTGAAATATTTCGGACTTGCAGTGTTCATATTGCTCTGTAATACTCTTTTGCTGAAAATGCTTACGGCAGCAGGCTTGAATGTGTATCTTGCCAAGATCCCCGTTGAACTTGCAATGTCATTGTTCAGCTGGCTGATACAGCACAAATTCATTTTCAATACCCCAAAAGCGAAGGATCCGATGCCGGAAACAGACGGGATACAAGCTGTTCCGGACATTGCGGGAAATGGAGAGAATATGAAGAAAAATCACAAATGGGCAATAGTTTTTTCGACGTGTCTGATCGCATTTACGACATATCTGATGCTTGATACTTTCCTTCTGTCGCGAACATATCAGGAAAATGCGACCGGGATGAATCTTGATATGTTCAATGTTGACTCAGAGTCGAAAAATCAGGCAATTTCAGGTAGTATAATACCGGATGGCACGGATACTCAAGGGGCGTCGTCTGAAGAAACCTCCGGAAGTAAACCGAAAAACGGAGCGGCATCAGAAGAAGCCTCCGGCAGCAGTTCAACTTCTGCCGAAGATAAGACCGGATCTGTATCCGGAAGAGCATCCGGCAGGAGACCGGGAAACGTGGCGTCTTCTGAAAGACCCTCCGGCAGCAGGCCCGGAAAGCGGGCGGCATCTGACGGGCAGATATCGGAGAATAGTGCAGCGAACCGGGATTTTACAGATGCGTCCGCAAACAAAGAAAGTAAGAGAAAACAAAGCACTTCCGCTGATGCTGCCACGGACAGCACCCGGTCCGATGACAACCGGACAAGCAATTTGGAAACCGGAAACCTTACACCTGTATCGGGCGGAAAAACCGGAAGTTATACCGACAGCAACATTTCGATCATGCTGAACGAGTATGAATATCTGGATACTCACGTCTATGTTGCTGATGTCAGGCTCAGTTCTGCGTTATATCTGAAAACTGCCTTTGCAAATAATACTTACGGTAAGAATGTCACTGCCAGAACTTCGGAAATGGCAGAGGAAAACAATGCAATACTCGCTATAAACGGCGATTATTACGGGGCAAGGAACGAAGGTGTTGTTATAAGGAATGGCGTGGTATACCGGGAGTCTGATGCAGATGAGGATATTCTGTGCATTTATGCTGACGGAAGCTTTAAGATAGCCGATCCTGACGATGTGACTGCCGAAGAACTGGTAAAGGACGGCGTGTGGCAGGCATTTTCTTTCGGACCCGGGCTGATAGAAAACGGGGAAATATCCGTTTCCGAAAACGACGAAGTGGGAAAAGCCAAGGCGAGCAATCCCAGAACTGCTATAGGTATGATAGACAAGCTGCATTATGTGTTTGTCGTAGCTGACGGAAGAACAGATGAGAGCACCGGATTATCACTGTCAGGGCTTGCAGAGTTTATGAAGGAAATGGGGGTTAAAACGGCTTACAATCTGGATGGAGGCGGATCTTCCACGATGGTGTTTAACAATGAGATCATCAACAATCCCACAACGAACGGCAGTATAAAAGAAAGGAAGGTGAGCGATATTGTTTACATCGGATGAACGCAACGGAAAATTATCCAAAGCAGCGCTTCTATATGCCGGATTTACGGGATTTACGGCAGTATTCGGCATCATTTACGAATTATTCAGTCATGAAGTATATTCGTATGCAATGATCTACGCATTCATGCTGCCTTTGTTTTTGGGGCTCCTGCCGTGTCTGGTCCTGCTTCGCATGAAAATGCGCCTGCCCGGAGAAACGGCAGTTAAGGCATGGAACTCCGGAATAGCAATTCTTACACTCGGAATGCTGTGCAAGGGCGTTCTGGAAATCTTTGGTACGACAAACAGCCTGATATATGTCTATCCGGTGGCGGGAGCGGTTTTGCTGCTTACAGGGCTGATAATGTTTATTGTTCAAATGAAAAAAGACCTGCCGGTCGAGCTGTAATTGGCAGGTCTTCAAATAGATCAAAGCAGGGTCCCGGCTTTCTTATACCCCCGCATCAATATGTCTGCCCTTGATGCCCGCGGCTTCATCGAAGCTCTTCTGATGGGCCGCGAGGGGCGATTTGTCGCCGTAATACTTTATTGATGTGGAGGTAGTGCCGCCGGAAACGTAACTGCGCCCGCATTCGGGACAGATAGCCATATGTATCGATACCGACGCACGCATGACTTTACCGTTATTCATCGCGGCCTTTTTATAGGCATTGCCGACATGTTCGCCTTCGTGGGCCCGCACAGCGGCTCCTGCTGCTTCGGGAGAAACATGGGCTGCAGATTTAAATGAAACATTTTCATCCGAACCATCCTGGTACATACGGCCGGCGCAGGTTGCACACTCGATCTGCCCGGCTTTTTTGAGTCCGCGGATCTGACATTCACTCAGACCGGCCTCACGGGCTTCATCTTCATTCGTAACGGCATACGGAGAAATCGCGTGCCCGGAAGCAGCATTGTGAACATGTACAGGACCTGCAGGCTGTACGGGGAGCGGTCTTGCAGGGACAGGCTGTGTAGAAGCAGGCTGCAAAGAAACACTCTGTGCCGGGATATTCTGCATCGTAGCAGGCTGTACCTGAGCCGAAGCAAATCCGTAACCGATACCGTTTATCATGTGCAGCCTCCTTTCCCGGGTATTTCATGTCCGTGGATCCGATCTTATATTGTGTAAATGCTCTCGTGCGGCGCTGATCAACATCTGTCGGATGATCATTGAAAAAAGCTTATAATAATCCTATATTATTATACCATATCACAGTGCTTTTTTCAATGGCGGAACTTGTACAGCCTTTTACCGACGCTCTTTGCGCAGCAGCAAGTATCACTTGCAAGAATCCCCGATTTATGAGATAATGCGTTTGTGGCAACGGCATCGGGCTGTTGTAATAATTTTCGATATTTACAGGAGGTATCTTATGGGAAACAAGTATGCAGGAACACAGACAGAAAAGAATCTGATGGCAGCATTTGCCGGCGAATCCGAAGCAAGGAACAAATACACATATTTCGCTTCAAAGGCCAAAAAAGAGGGCTATGAACAGATAGCCGCAATCTTTTTGAAGACCGCGGACAACGAGAAGGAACATGCCAAACTCTGGTTCAAGGAGCTTGAAGGTATCGGAAATACAGCCGAAAACCTGACTGCGGCAGCTAACGGCGAGAATTATGAGTGGACCGATATGTATGAAGGTTTCGCCAAAACAGCCGAAGAAGAGGGTTTTACCGAGCTTGCCGAGAAATTCAGAGGTGTGGCTGCGATCGAGAAGCATCATGAAGAGCGTTACCGCGCTCTGCTTCACAATGTGGAGGCTCAGGAAGTATTTGCCAAATCCGAAGTGAAGGTATGGGAATGCCGCAACTGCGGACATATCGTTGTCGGAACGAACGCACCAGAAGTATGTCCGGTATGCGCTCATCCCCAGAGTTATTTTGAGATCAGTGAAGAAAATTATTGACAGTTCGTATAAATGCATGAGCTGACCTGTATTTTGGGATAACAGGCGATGATCCCCGGTGATTCAAGTTGCCGGGCAGTTCATAATGGAGGTCAAAATGATAAAAAGACGCAGGTCATTTATCGGATTGCTGCTTGCCTTTATACTTGCATTTTCGGGAACCGCTTTTACCATGATGCAGACAGGTTCCGCAGTACGTGCGGAAGCGGCAGCGGCCAGGATCAGCAAAAAGAAAAAGACCATATATGTCGGTAAAACCTATACGCTCAAGATCAAGAATTCCAAGAAGAATTATACCTGGAGGAGCAGCAATCCCAAAGTTGTCATGATAATGGCGGGAGGCGGCAACAAGGCTGTGATCGGCGGCATGGCTGTCGGCAAAGCAACTGTTACGGCTACTTTGAACAATAAAACCTACAAATGTAAGGTGACCGTAAAAGCCGCACCCAAAGAGAAAACGACAGAAGACAAATCGGGCGAAAGTAAAACCGGAGAAGATAAGGCAGGAGAAAGTAAGACCGGAGAAAGTAAGACCGGAGAAGATAAGACCGGAGAAGATAAGTCGGGGGATACTTCCGGGCATGATACGGATAACACCGGCAGTACCGGCAGTTCGGATGACAGCAGTAAGAAGGATGATAAGCCTGTCTCCGGACAGATAACCGTACCGACGCTTGAAGAGGAACTCGATTCGGATACTTACGGACTGTTGCATTCGTATCAGAAAACCGATTATATCCCCAGGACCGAATATTCAGGTATCAGGACCGAGGACGATCTTCTAAAGACAATGATGGATGGTGTCCGATCCGGTACCCGCGGGATCGTAGTCAATTACGAAAGTATGAACTACAATTACTGGAAGACGAAATATCTTGATTTCATCAACCGCAGCGAAATGAACAATGCCTCCAATGAATTCTTTATCGATCCGGCAGGGAGCAATTCGTTGGCGATTTCGCCGATCTACAAGGCCGGATGGTTCGCCGTGACTTATTACAGGTATGTAAGGCCCGTGATGGATGAGGATCTTAGAGACTACATCACTCCGAATGCCGAAACACTTAAGATCCTTGCGCAGGCGCATGAACTTGCCGAAGACGCTATCAAGGCGCACCCCGATGATGAAAGGGCGATCCTGAAATATGTCAACGATAGGATCTGCGATCTGACCACGTATTCGAACCCGGTTCCTTCGGCAAAAGATGACCCTTCAAGGGATATCACGGGTGTATTTGTCAATCATGATGCCGTGTGCGAAGGCTATACCGCAGCAATGCAGCTGGTTCTTAATATTCTCGGCTTTGAGAATCATACGGTCAAGAATAAGATCGACAATCATATCTGGAACAGAGTCAAAGTAGACGGAACCTGGTATCATATCGATGCGACCTGGAATGACCGGCAGAATTCTGACGGAAGCTACAAGGACGAATGGTTTATGCTGACCGATGACGAGATCGACAAAAAGAACGGCAGTGAAACAGGCCACGCATGGACAAGGCTGAAATTCGTTGACTGAAACAAACTACAGAATGTAAAAAGACCTTCCCCGAATATTTCCACGGGGAAGGTCTTTTGGTTATTTTGTTGTTTTGATCAGAGCACTGATTACTGTGCCGAGTAAGCCTTCCAGACGAGCAGAGACTTGGTCTCTTTCTCTTTCTTGCCGTCCTTCTCAACTTCGACCTCAACATCCTGCTTAACAACCATTGTTACGATGTACTGAGAAGCAAGAATGTTCGAACTCTTATCACCTGCGCGGCGAACGAGAATAACTGAACCATCCTTAAGTACGTGATCGGAAGCTTTCTTGCCTTCCTCATTAGAGTACTTCGATTTACTCTTTCCTACAGTGAGACCCTTGTCGTTAAGAGTGGTCCACTTTGCAGAAGTATAATCGATGTCTGCGTAGAAGGTGCCACTATTATTTGTCTTAATATCAGCCGCATCTACGATCAGATACTCGTATGCACCGGAATTCTTATCGCCCGAACCGTTCTTGATCTCGGGAGTTCCGATAACGCCCTTGGTATCATCAGCAGCCTGAGCTATATAATACTGAGCACCCTTTGCATTTGCAATGGCAGGAGCTGCGGTGATTCTGTCAAGCGTGATAAGTGTCCACTGCTCTGCAGGTTTCTTGGTTGTAGCAGATTTTCTTACCCAGATGTACATCTTGCCGGAGCCAACACTGGACTGACCGCACTTCAGTGCAATATCATCGACTGAATAAGCCTTAACCTTGATATTGGTGAACATTTCGTCATTTTCTGTTACCTTAGCTGCCGGTACATAGTTTACTGTCTCGATTATTGCAGTATCAACCTCGTTGCCTTCAGCATCAGTGGCCTTTGCTTTTCCGCCCTTGTTGAAAGGAAGAATTGTCCAGGCTATTGCCTCACCCTGAGCATTCTGGAAAGCAGGGACATCCTTTTCGCCGGCTGTCATTGTGAAATCATATCCGTTCTTAAGAGCGAGTGTTCCCTTGGAAACATCGACCTTAACTGCCTTTCCTGCCTTAGCTGCATCTACTGCTGCCTTAACAGGTTTGGTAGCACGGTAAGCATTAGCGGCTGCCTTGTAATCATCCTGACCTTCTGTACCCTCTTCGGCAGTAGCAGCTGCGCCCTTGATTCTGAAGTAGAGCGTAGTCTTGGATCCGCCGTTAACAAGACTGTACAGCTTGTCAAGGTTAAGGTCATTTACCTGCTTGCCGTTAACCAAATCATTACCAACAATCTTATACCAGGTAGTTCCATCGGTACTGTACTGCAGTGCATTGAAGATGTCCGAATAAACTGCAGCAGCCTGCTGCGTAGCAGCTGTCCTAACAAGATAGTTGTCGGGATTTGTGTCGGCGTCATATAATCCGGAGTAAACAACCGTCTTCTTCTTGTTATCAATAGTTGTGATCGAAGCGATTGCAGGCTCGAGCTTATCCTTCTGAGCAAGAGTATAGCCAAAGGTAACAGCTATCTTCTTGTAAGGTGTAGCGTCAACAACATAGTTAGCGGTGTACTTTGTCTTATCTGCAGCGGGAGCAGCGATAGAAGCATAGATATATGCAGTCTTGCTCTCTGCAACCTTTACGCCGTCATCTTTGCTGCTGAGAGAGATATAGCCTTCATACTTACCAAAGTTAGCATCGCCGGTAACCTTGTTCTGCTTCAGAGAAAGAGTACTGAGCTTTTCGCCCTTAGCCTGAACGCCGGCTGCCTTCTTGCAATCGATCCAGTGTACATCAAGATCAACTTTGGAAACAAACTTGATGCTGTCGGTAGCGGGATCATAGTCATTTGCGATAAAAGCGGGCTCGATCTTTCCTGCTGTGATTGCAATTGCATCGGGAGCAGTAGAAACCACATCCGCAAGCTTAACTGTGTAGAACCAGGTCGCATATTTGCCTGTTACAGTAGCATTTTCAGCGAAACCATCGGAAAGGATAATATTCTCCGGGATTTCCTTGACTTCCGCATAAGTCTTATCCTCTTCGTCTACTTTCTTCTTAAGACCGTCTACGATATCCGTAAATAAGATCTTGGAATCACCCTTCTTGTTCTCAACCTGGAAAGTAGCGGTAAATCCATCGTAGGTGAACTTAACGGGAGCTTTGCTGTTGGTCACGGTAAGAACGATCGTGAGATTATCAGCCAGATCAGCGGCAAGAGTGAACTTTCCGTTGCTGTAAGTAAATTTCTCGTTGTTTGCGGTTACTTCTGCAACAACCCAAGCCGATGCATCGGCAAGTGTGTTATCACCATTCTTCATTTCACCCAGGAAATCCGAAGCCTGAATAGAAGCGTTCTTCTTCTGGAACGATGTACCTGCGGTAAAGGTATAAGCGCCGGCCTCATCACCGAGCATATCTTTTACGGTAACATTAAAGGTTACCACAGGGCTCTTAACTCCAACGGTAACGGTAACGTCTTCCTTTGCGGTATCAGCGATAGAGAACTTAGCGTCTGCAAATGAAACGCCCTTATCTGCAGGAATGCTGGGGTCTCCATCCTGAACGTAAAGGCACTCATCAGCCTTGCCTAACTTATCGAGAACGTCAGCTAAAGTAACTTCTTTTGCGGTACCTTCCTTATAAGTAACCTCGTAAGTACCTTTATTTTCAGAACCTACTTTAGCCTGGAAGGTGATCGTATGTGAATCGCCTGCAGCTGCACTTGCCTTAACATAGCCGAAGCATGTCAGGCAGAGAGCCAGTGTCAAAAGACCTGCGAGAAAGCCTTTTGATAAAATATACTTCTTCATAAACTATACATTGTTGACTGTAAAAGTATTATATTGTAGAATACAGGATGGTTTCAGGCATATGGATAATTTGGATGTATATAATAAAAATCAACAAAAAATCAATATTTATGCGGAAATAACCATGGGCAAATAACAACGATATCGAAACTGAATTTAGGAGGGGATTCGTACTATGGCTTCATTTGCGGCAAGAAAAAACAAAAAAGGAGAGATCATAAGCTACCAGATCAAGGTGAGCAGGGGACGCGATTCGGCTACAGGTAAGCAACTGACGCCTTACACGATGACATTTAAACCGTCTGTGGGAATGAGCAAAAAAGCGGTTGAACGCCAGCTCTACAAGGTAATGGGAGAGTTCGAGGCGGCCTGTGCCAGAGGTGAGGTGTCTGTAAGAAAGCATTCGTCCGGCGAACCTGAAGAGGGAGGATCCCAAACCGTTCAATACAGGAAAAACGTGACCTTTTCAGAGTATATAGATATTTTTATCAGGGAGAAAAGGGTATCTTTATCTCCCGTCACGATCACCAATTACAGAAGAGAGCTCAATAAGGCAGCAGAGCAGCTTGGCGGCTGCAGTCTTTCGGGCATAGATTTTCTGAGGATGAAAAAGTACATGACTGATATGCAGGATCATGCGACAAACAGAAGAACAGGCAGACAGCTTGAGACACAGACCATAGGACAGCATTATGTCGTGCTGCATTCTTTTTTCGAAAATGCCGTTGAGAACCGGTATTTATCGGAGAATCCGATGAACAGGATCAAAAGACCGAGACAGAAAAAGCAATTCGAACAGAAGAAAACTTCCGCCTACAACGAAAGCCAGGTTAAGTATATCATCGAAGCCCTGAACAAAGAGCCTGTTATGTGGAGGGCCATGATGATGTTTGCCATAGACAGCGGTTGCAGATGCGGTGAGATCATGGGTCTTAAATGGTCGGAGATAGATCTTGCAACGGGAAGGGTAAATATCTGCCGCAATATCCAGTATACGTCGACGCAGGGGATATTTGTGAGTACTCCGAAAAACCGGAAAAACAGGGAGATATTCCTGAATCATCCGGTGATTGCCGTTCTGCGTAAATGGAAGAAGGAACAGGACAGGATGATCCGGAAAGGACTTACGGCAGATACCGGATACTGCTTTACCAAAAAGGACGGAAATGTAATGATCCCCGGAGCGTTCAACTCATATCTTAAGCGTTTCGGCAGAAAATACGGGCTGCCCGACATCCATCCGCATGTGCTGCGCCATACGATGGCTACGATCAGTATCGCAAATGGAGCTGACATTGTGAGCGTTTCAAAAAAGCTCGGGCATGCCAATATTTCCATCACTCTTAATGTATACAGCCACGCCAACGAAGAGGCACAGAAGCGGGCAAATGAAGTGCTTGCCAAGGCGATCTGGAAACCCCGGCCCGGCAAAGAATAAAAAATCAACAAAGATCAAACAGCGCTCAAATGATATGTGAACGGTTAATCTATGGGCTGTTTATGCCGATATACACATATATATCATAAAGGACGAAGCGCTTATGAAGAAGATCAATGCCCATATATCATTACTGCTTGTTATATGCCTGTTATTTGGCGGCATGATGCAGCCCCAAAAGGTGTCGGCCTCAACAGAGGATCCGGCCGTTCTTTCGGGGCCGGCTTCGGATGTTCTCCCCGGGATTTCTTCTGATGCTCTTCCCGAGCTTCCGGATGAAATACTGCGCCCTGAGGGTGAGAAGATCGACATTTTAAGTGAAGACTGCTCAGGCACCTCAGATACCTCGGGTACCTCGGGTACCTCAAAGACCGGAAACGGTCAAAAAGACGGAAGTCTCAGGACGGTTAAGAACGGCGGATATTCGGGCTATTTTCTCACAGAGCTCGGAGGTAACGAGTATGCCTACAATTCGCTCAATGACAGCCAGAAACGCCTGTTTGACGCGATGGGCGACAGGATGGAAATGTTTATCCACAGTGATGATTACAGGGAAGATCTTGATAAAAACAGCGCATTTGTACAGACCGATTATGATCTTGAGCCGCAGGATGAGCTGACTGAGGAAGATATAGTCAGGGTAATACATACATTTATCTATGCCAATCCGCAGTATTACTGGGTAGGATTGAATTATTCCTACGGCCTTGCAGGCGGAAATGCGAGGACCGTTCTGAGCGTTGATCCCTATTATTACAAGTATAGTACAAGAAAGGCGGCTGACGAGGCCATTGAAACGGTTGCCGCAGAGTGGGTGGATCTGGTCCGTGAAGCAGCGGCCGCGGGGGATTATTTCGGCGCGCTGAAATGCCATGATCTGATAATCCGTTCGATAGATTATGCCTATAATTCTTCGGGGAAGGCCGAGGATTCCATGTGGGCACACAATATCGCAGGCGTGTTTACGGGACAGGGGTCGGTGTGCGAGGGATATGCCAAAACCTTTGAATATATCCTTGACAGGGCAGGCATCCCCAACATTTATATCATCGGAAAAGGCGCAAAAGAGGACCACTCATGGAACGCGGTCTGTATAGATGACAAATGGTACCTTTGCGACATTACATGGGACGATCCGAACCATCTGAGTGCGGAAGGCCTTAAGGATGCCAATTATACGTATTTCTGCATGCCTTCGTCGTTTTTCGGGGAAAATCACAGGGCATGGGGTCTTGAAAACGATTACGGATATGAACTTCCGGAATTTGAAGATACTTTGGATTGGGTTTATTTTAACGTGTTCGAGTGCTATTCGGACAGCGTATTTACGGAGGAGTCGGGAGAAGCTTTTGCTTTGACCGCTGTTGATAACAGATACAGGGATAATGATTTTATCTACGTTGTATTTCCGACAGGTGCTCAAAACTCATTTTATTCGTATGTGGCACCGTATCTGCCCGGTTTTGATCCCGGGGCGGAATATCTGATGCTCGATACGTTGTACGGTATCGTTTTAAAATTTGAAGCACCGGTGATAGAAATCCCTGCCGAAAGTATAGCTCTTGACTGTGAATCGCTTGAGCTTGCGATCGCGGAATCCAAAACCGTCAAGGCATCTCTGACGCAGGGAAGCGATGACAGGGTAGTGTGGTCTGTTTCAATGTATGCGGAAAAAGATGCCGAAGGGGCGGAAGACCAGACAGCAGCAGGCGGGGACGCATCGCGTTATGTCAGGCTTTCCGCACGCGGAACCGAAGTTGTTGTTACCGGACGCCGCAACGGAACGGTAGTGCTTACGGCCTCTGTATACAGCAGTCTTACCTCACAAAGTCCGATAACAGCGAGCTGTGTGATCAAAGTGGGAACCGGCGGTTCCTCCGGCGAAGCGGTGATCTGGCAGAACGGAACAAAAACGACAAAATCGGTGACGATAAAGTCCTCTCTTTCGGCGTCAACCTGGAAGGATTCAAAGGGAAAGATCAAAAGCGGCAAACTGGTATGGTTTGTGGCCGATACGCCAACGGATCCGGTATTTGACAAGACAAAGCACACGGTTTCATTTTCGGTACCTAAGTCGAAAAAGGCTTCGGTAAATGCAAAAGGCGTTGTTACCGCCAAAACTGCCGGAACGGTTTATGTATACATTTGCGATACAGGAAGCCTTGACTATGAGGAGCATGTGATCGATATCGCCGCAGGACCCACAAAGCTTTTCCTTACCAGTGCTCCCAATACGACAAGCAAGGATTATGTATTGAAGAAAGTCGCACTTAACGCGGGACTGTCAGGAAAGTTTTATATAACTCCTTTTATCAAGGACGGGGCTGTGGATACCGAATGCACATATACCGCCAAGGTTTCCAAATTTGCTATGGAAAAATATCTGAGTCTGGATGCCGTAGTAAAGGATAATGACGGAAATCCTTATGTCATCGTGCATGCGCTTGATTTTGACAGGATCAAAGCCAGGACCGTATCGGTGAAGATTGACGTTATCTGCGATCAGACCGGTAAGAAATCATCTCTTACGGTGGTGATCGGAAACAGTGTTGAGAACGCTTTCCTCGAGGCGTCTTCGGAGGATGAGATAACGCTCGCGCATAAGAAAGACAGCATCACACTGAATCTGAAGCTTGAGACGATCCTCGGTACGACGGACGTTACGACCGACAGGATCAAGATATATGTCGGAAATACAGATGTATCATTTAATGAAAATGACCGCGTGGAAGCGGACAGAGGAGCTACGGTCAAGGCCAAATTCGACAGGAAGACCATGAAGCTGACGCTGACCGCCTCAAAAGATGCGGGTGCAACGGCACTGATAACTGCCGCATTTACCGATGTGCTGACAAAGGATACGATCCTGATAGACCTGGCGGATGTGGATGAGAAAGGTGTTGTAAAGCTCTGGTAGGCATTCAAAATAAACAAAACGGGCTGTCGCAATCACTCGTGATATGCGGCAACCCGTTTATTTGACAGGTATATAGGTTCTGCAATTAAACCGTTATGAATTAATTGTATCAGTACTCAATGATCGTCAGTTCGTATTCACTGAATTTCGTTGCGTATTTATCCTTTGTACCGGCGGGAACGAGCAGTGTAACAAGACTGTCACAATATTCGAAAACGGTCTCGCCGACGGATGAAAGAGTAGAAGGAAAGGAAAGCTCGGCAAGATTTTCACAGCCGTAGAAGCAGCGGTTTCCGATGCTCTCAAGTCCTTCGGGAAGCGAAAGTGCGGCAAGCAACGAGCAGTTCCAGAAGGCTTCGTCTCCTATGGCAGTCACGGATGCAGGAATAACGATATCTGTAAGTGATTCGCAATTGCTGAAGGTATCTGACGGAATGACCGAAAGGTTTTCGGGAAGAACAACAGTCTCAAGTGCACTGCAGTCAAAGAATGTTCCTTCGCCGAGCTGTTTGATCGTGGAAGGAAGAGTGACGGACTTCAGGGCCGAACAGGCATTGAATACACCTTCGCCAAGTTCTTCGACGCCTTCCGAAATAACGATCTCTTCGAGCGCGTCACATCCGTCAAAAGCGGAGTCGTCGATCTTTTTTACGGTTCCGGGGATCGTGATACTGCCAAGCGCCGCAAATCCGTTGAAAGCATCCGCGTCGATCGCGACAACTCTGCGAGCGCTGCCTTCAACATTGATGGTTTCGGGAATGTTATATACTTCATATGTGTCATCGGTCAGCAGTGTATAGATGACTACCGCTTCATCGGAACCTGTAACTGCATAGGAGAGTCCGTCGGAAATAAAGAGAGGAACCTCTTTGCCGTATAAGTCGACTGTTCCGACAACGCCCTCGGTTACTTCCTCCTCAGGCTCTTCATAATCATCTTCTTCCTCTTCTTCCGGTTCTTCTTTATCGGGTTGTGAAGTGACCTGAGTGTCCGGAGTTACAGCCGGCGGGGTTGGATTTTTATCCACAGGGGTTGATTTTTCTTTCGAACATGCCGATATAATTAATGAAATAGCGAATAATAATGCGATCATCACTGCGAAATTTGATTTTTGGAATTTTTTCATGTATAATCTCCTTATCGTGATATGAATTATTACCGAAAATTATATCGGCATTTTGATGATCTTTCTTTAGAAAAAACATAAATTTTACGGTTGCCGGCATGTTTTTCAGGCTGCGGATGTTTTACCGACAGATAAGATGCCGCGGGATCGGAGGTATTTTTATGAAAAAATCCATTTTTAAGATCACAGTCTTTACTGCGCTGCTGATCATATCGGTAGCAGTCCTGACGGGATTTAAGGATCCCGGTGCGGTCCGCGCTTCCGATACGACGCCTACGCCGGGTGCAGGCACAACACCTACTCCGGGTGCGTCCACGACACCTACGCCGGGTGCCTCCACGACACCTACGCCGGGCGCGTCCACGACACCTACTCCGGGTGCCTCCACGAGTCCCACTCCTGGCGCGTCCACCAGCCCTACTCCTGCGCCGACTACCACTACCGCGACTGCGAACGGTCCCAAGATAGTCTGGAATTCCGGTGCGGACGGTATCATAGGTGTACAGATCAAATATACCAATGAGGAGCTGGCCGTTACCTCATCCAAGAAGCTCTATTATGCGATCCTTAAAAAGGACAGCGATAAAGGCGTAAAACAGGCGGAACTGATACCTGCTGCCAACGGCGGAAGCGGAGACAGTTATCTGATCGATTTTTCAACAATGTCGTCTTCCAAGGAATGCTACATAGGACTTGCAACTACGCTGACGGCAGGTGCCGACGGACTTGTTCCCGTTACAAATGTTGCGATCGCGCCCTCACAGCGCAAGATCGTATTCAACGTCGACTGGAGCGTTGAGGGTGATGACGCGAAATTCAGCAGAGTGCTCAGCAGCGTTGTGGTGACCAATTCCGACGCAACTGTCGTAAAATATGTTCAGGGAACCCCGACCCAGCAGGGTGATAAGGGGATCGCGGAGCTTAATATTCAGTACAGAAAAGGTAATAATACCGCATGGCAGTCAACTTCAACTCTTACCAATGTCAAATGGGAGAGTATGAAGACCGGCGGCGCTGTGATATATTTCCGACTTGACGCCAAGGATTCCGGACTGGCTACGCCTACGACTACATCCGAAAAGATCGAGCCGGGTTACCGCTACGGTAAAGAAAACAAGATCAAAATGGCTGTTACCAGGGCTTCGGCAGTCAAGCTCGATGTAAGCAAGCTTACGCTGAGCCTTAAGAACGGAACGCAGTTCAGGGTATCCGGAGCCAAGGACTGGATAACGGTCCTTCCGTTCAATAATTCTTCAACCAAAACGGATACAGCGATCAGAGCCACTTCGGACAAGTCGACATTTGATCCGAACAAGGAAAGCACTCAGGTCAAGAAAGCCTATCTAAGGCTCGATGAAGTGAAGACAGCACTCGGAAGCACACTTCCGGCTGCAGACCAGCCGATCATCCTTGAAACAAGGATCGCGGCTACCAGCAAAAAATCAGCTTCACGTACAGCAACCGTTACGATCCCTGTTCAGTCCGAAGCTCCGAAAGCGGAGATCGCGTTCAGCGAGAAGCAGTGGACGATATCGGGGATGACAGCACCCGACACGCTGGCGCCCGCCAATTTCGAATTTGCGCTTGTCAAGAAATCCGATGTTACGGAGAATAAGCTGGATCTGTCATTGTTGAAATGGTCATCGATAAAGAACGGATCCGGCATAAAAAATACCGCCAAGAGTACCTATACGACACTGGGCGGTGAAAGACGTTCGATCAACATCACTGACGCCGATACAGCGATCCTGATCAGAAGAAGAGGCGTAGCGCCTTCATCGAAGGCATCTGCGGTACTTGCTTCAAAATATGTGGTACTTGATATTCCACGGGCCGCAGCAACGGGTACACCGACTCCGGAACCTACAGGAACATCAGGTACGACAACACCTGCACCTACCGGTACAACAACACCATAAGTGAGCTAGGGGGACGGGGTCAGTGGTTCATTTTGTTAAACAAAATGAACCACTGACCCCGTCCCCCTAGCTCACTACAGCGTTTTTATAATTTCGTCATTTTCTTTTTGGGCCAGAAGGCTTGCCGAGAGTCCTATGCCGATCAGAGCCCAGTATATGGGTGCAACCGTTATCGTAGAGTCGTTGATCAGCTGTGTGATCATATATCCGAAGGTACCGGCAGCGATCCCGCCGGAAATATAGGAGAAGAAAGTGTGCTTCTTCATTTTAAGTGACGTTCTGATGCATATTACCAGATACATAAAGTAGAATGCGAGCATGGCGATCAGTGAGAGCACTCCTGTCTGGACGCCGACCTGCATATACATATTATGAGGCTTGGTCATGAACGTAGCGTAGAAACCGCCGTTCTTTAAAGCCAGAAAATCTGTCTGGGGGAAAGCGAAGATGAAGGTGTCGGCTCCGGTCCCGAGGAAGAAATTTTCAGGCAGCAGCGGTAATGTTTTTGACCAGATAAAACCACGTTTTGAAGCAAATGCCGGATGTTTTGCAAACCACCCTCCGGATGTTGCGGTGTTGGCAGGATATTTGATCAGCTTACCGTAAGGCGTATAATAGTAATAAGTGTTGTTGTATCTTGCGAAATTCCATTCGCCGTCGGCTCTGACGGAAAATCCCACCATATCCTTCGCTTCTGTCAAATATACAGGCGTAACTGTGATCCCGTTGAATCTCTCATCGGTTATGGTAAGGGTTGAAGTATCATAATCCACAGTGGCGGGAAGCATAGTGCCCGTATCATCCAAGACATTGAAAGCAAAATATTCCGAATCAAACTGGATGTGCAGCCTGTTATCATGCCAGGTCAGTACTACATCATCGTCGTTTGTCTCGATTGCGGACAGAGGAAATGAGTCTACGGCTTCACCGATAGTGAAGGCTTCTTTCAGACGCTGGATCAGGGTGGAGTCTGTTTTTTTCAGGTAAAATGACAGCGATCCGATCGACAATACCGCTATCAGTATCATGGGTATCCAGAAACGCAGGCTCTTTCTTGCAAACAAAACAACTAAAAGTATCAGAGAAAAGCCGATGCCGATAAAACCGGCTCTTGAACCCGAACCGAACAGAGCAAGCAGGAGTCCGACATACATTGTGGCATAGACTATTTTCAGGATCACATTCCTTGCTGCGAATACCATCATCAGAAATACCGGCGAAAGCAGCGCGGCATAAGAACCTACGTAGTTGGGATTATATAGTGAAAGATATACCGTGCCCTTTCCGAAAGGCCATACCATCTGATCCAGCGGGATCGACTGCTTGAGACTGTTGGGCATGATCAGTTTATATCCGAGTTCGGTCTGGTAGAAGTCCTTAAAGAAGGCCTGCGAGATGCCTAGCGGTATCATGAGGAGCGTTCCGACCGTCAGGGCAGCTATAAGTATAACGATATCTTTTTTGTCATTTACGAACAGAAAAGCGTAATACGCGGTAACAATGTAGCCAAGCAGAACAAATACCGATTCGAACTGCTCGAATACACCGGTCCAGGGATACGGCTGGTACTTTGAAAATATACTGGAAAGCAGAGCCAGAAAACCGTAGATACCCAACGGTATGAATATTTTTGAAAACTTTATGCTCTTTTTCTCAACTGTAAGTTTGGCGATAAGGATACATACGAGTATGATCGATAATGACAGAAATGCGACCATCTTACAGTGCAGAAAGAAATCAAGCCGGGCTCCGTCAGGGTCCGAAGGATAGTAGAAATCATAATTATAAAGTCCCGTATCATACGCATATGCGCGTACGAGCAGCGGAACTATCGCAATGATCACGGCAAGAGGGGCAAGTGTGAGCAGCTTGAACTTAAGCGAATCGTCCCCGAAACGTACCGTTTTGTATTTGTTCTGCCGGGCGTGCTGTGAGCCGGCATTGGTCTTATAAGTGATTTTTTTCTTTGTCTGAGCCATTTAAAAGATCTCCCCCCCCGAATAAATCTGTCCATGACATTCTAACATATTTCTTTTGATAATGAAACATAAAAATCCAAAGCTTTCGCCCGCGCGGTAATTACCCTAAATTGTGATATTGTGATTTTCGGGGGTTAGAGGTATAATGCATTTTAGGACACTACTCCAAACGGATATAAAACCTGCAAGGGGTTGTTATGCGAAAGAACGGGCTGTCTGCCCGGGGCAGGCGGCCTTTAAAATATCACAGAAGAAAGGATGACCAGAGTAAAATGAGAAATACGGCGGAATGTTTTGCAAATGTCATGAACGGATGTATCGAAGCCGGACGCTTCGCGGGAGCCTCGATCCTTGTTGTAAGAAACGGGGAGGAGCTTCATTTCGGGGCTTACGGGCGTGCTGATATGGAAAAGGATATGCCCATGCGCAGGGATTCGGTTTTCAGACTGTTCTCTATGTCCAAACCCGTAACGGCGGTTGCGGTACTGCAGCTGGTGGAGCGTGGGATCATCGATCTGACGGATCCGGTCGAAAAATATCTGCACGGCTTTGCGCGTCCGAGGGTGGCTGTTTTGGACGAAGCACCGAAGAACGGTGATGCAAGAGGCTGCAAATATCATATAGAAGCCGCAAGAAGGAGCGTTACGATCGCTGATCTGATGAACATGACCTCCGGTGTTGCATATCCCGGCATCGACAGTCCGGCGCATATTGAGGTTGCACATTGTCTGGATTTCTGGGTTGAAAATCTGCGCGGATACGACAGACCCGGAACCGTTGACTTTGCCAATGCGCTCGGCAAATGCCCGCTGGCATTTCATCCCGGAGAGCACTGGATGTACGGATTCTCGGCGGACGTACTCGGTGCGGTCGTTGAAGTCGCGAGCGGAAGATCCTTCGGAAGCTATCTGCGTGATGAGATATTTACACCTCTCGGAATGATGAATACAGGATTTGTGCCTCTTCCCGGCATGAAGGAGAGGATGACGCAGGCTTACGAATTCAGTCCCGACCATCCCGGCGTATTAAGGCCTTTTATGGGAATGAATCTGGGCCTTGGGGATTATCCCGACAAGCCGCTCTTTGAATCGGGAGGAGCCGGCCTTCTTTCGACAGTAGACGATTATGCCAAATTTGCTTCGATGCTGGCCAACGAAGGAGAATTCGGAGGTACGAGGATCATTTCGGCCAATTCCGTACGCTTCATGCGTACCAACCAGCTGACGGACGAACAGAGAAAGACACTGAACTGGGACAGCGTCAAAGGGCACGGTTACGGCAATCTGGTAAGGATACTCGAGGACCCGTCGGTCTGCCATACGATCGCTCCTGCGGGTGAGTTCGGCTGGGACGGCTGGATGGGAACATATTTCATTTGAATAAGACCAACATAGTTATTAACTGATATGGTTCTGCCAAGATTTCTTTTATATCCCACTTTCAGAAACTCGAGAACATCAGAGCCACCCTCAGCACTAGTATATTCATGAATAAAATCTTCAAGACTTCCAAATATATCATCCGGAAGATATGCATATTCAGTTTTATAATCAGGATTGCTAATTATAGTTTCAAATTCCCTGACCTCTAACAAATGATTCATGCATTCACCTTATAAATCTTTTGAGATTTCTTTATAACTACGGATATTATATAGAGCATCTTTCTGAATAGAGTATATCTGTTCAGGGAGATCTAATTCTAAAGTATCACCATTAAATATATCCTTAGTTATGAGTTTAGTTTCCTTTACAAACTTCAAATTATCTGATGATTTCTTATTATCCCCAAGAATCATCTGTATCTTTCCATAGTCTTCATAAAAATACTCTTTCAACAATGGAATAATATTAGTATCAAATATCTCTGCTAGTTTATCTATTGATGGATTTTCTACTAATGGCATAAAATAAGCATGACCTATAGTATGCTCTCTATCATATAGATATTCTATTCTTAGATTTATAATCTTTATCATTTCAGCAATATCAATAGTCTCTCCATCCTGTTCGACTATTATACCTTTAAGTACTTCAGAATCCGGCATCATTTCAACAAACTGAAATCTTCTTCTAAGAGCAGTGTCCATTAATGCAATGGAACGATCTGCAGTATTCATAGTCCCAAGGATATATACGTTGTCAGGAACACCGAATAACTGCTTAGAATAAGGCAGTCTAAGTCGTATTTCTTCAGAAGCCCCTTCTCTCTTGCTATCCTCAATCAAAGTAATCAATTCGCCAAATACCTTGGATATATTTCCCCTGTTTATCTCATCGATAATAAAAACATAATTCTTCTTTTCGGTTGTTTTTTTAGTACCGGAAACGTATTTCTTAACAATATTAAGAGCATCCTCCGAAGATACATCCATTCTGTATACGGATGCCAAAACCATAGGCTTGTTTTCATTTATTTTAACTATATTTTCCCGAATGCCCTTCACAAGCCATTTTACCTTGCGAACTCGATTGAAGGATGATAAGGAATCATCCCATTCAGCATCTCCGACTACGACTCCTATGGCATCGGTCACCTCTGCAGAATAGCACGAAATTACAATATCCCCCTTCTTCATTCTGTTATAGAAAGAATTCAAAACAACTCTTCCGCCATGAGCATATGTTGTCTCGCGGGTAATATCAGGGCCGTATTCACCCCATCCAATCCTTATGCGGTTATTCTCCATGCAATCGGTTCTGGTCGGATTATCGCCGGTCCCCTCCAATGACACTTTCCAAACAGTGGGATTATCATTAAGTCCCCAATCTTCGTTCTCTTCGCTAACGTAACTATTTCTTGCCGTATCGCAAAACTCTTTAAAAACACCGGATTCTTTCTGAAAACCTAATGTTTTCGATTCAGAATCATCCTCCGGAACATCTTTTGTAACAGGTCTGATACCTTCTATGAACTCTTCATATCCATATGACTGATGGAAGGTTGTAAAGGCTATTCTGTCATCTTCTTTTAGTTGGTTATATCTTTCTCTAATATATGAATCATCTAAATCTAATGCTTCTTCGATTGGAATGTTATCGCATATAGCAACCGCGTAGTATGCGCTATGGTATGTTTTACCGGTTCCGGGAGGACCATATAAAATAGTATTAAGTCCTATCCCAGAGTT
>JAILIQ010000110.1 GCA_024695205.1 Lachnospiraceae bacterium | reverse complement strand
AGTCATATGCACAGATGCAATGTCTTTCGGCGTAGGCGCCTCTTTAAGAAGCGCATAGACAGACTTTTGATGCAGACCGGATTTGAAGAAATACTGAAGCTCCGGGAACACCTGGTCCACATATGAAGTCAGCTGGATTTTTAACCGTGTCCGCTGCTTAATGGACTTCTGGCGGAAACGCCCAAGTGTTTTGAGATCCATGAGGTCGAGATCGTAGAAGGTCACAAACCTGCGGGATTTCTGCATCATAACGGTTTCGGCGATTACAATTGCATCGACTTTGTCAGTCTTTGTCTTGCGGATACGATCCTTCCGCCTGGACGAAGTCTGAATAGGGTTGAGTACACACACCTTGTAGTCGTTGGCAACAAGATACCGGACGAGGTTGTCGCCATAGTGTGCCGTTGATTCAAGACCGATGATGGCAGGCTCCGGAGCGTAGTCAGAAAGCTCCGAAGAAAGCCTTTTGAAACCATCACCGTCATTTGTAAATTTGAACGGCTCAGTGAGTACTACACCGTCAGATGATATGACTGCGGCACAGTGGTTGAGTTTGGCAATATCAATGCCTACGTAAATCATTGAGGAACACCTCCCTTTCATAAAGTCTGATACCGTGATATCCGCCTGCGGTTATCCATGTAGACTTGATGGACATAAGTACTCGGGGCTGTGGCAGATCCACAGTCACTGGCAACATCCAGCTTATAAACAATTCAGATAAAGGTAGCGGCAATACACTCCTATAAAGTAGTCGAGGCTACAGGGCAAAATCAAAAGTCCACAGTATCTGAGTTGTATTGAACCACAATATCAAAATAAAAAAAAAGGAAAAGTGGTGTATTCGGTTATGAGTACATCATACAAGAATTAATGACAAAACTTACCGGCAGATATATCGGATTTGAAATGTTCCCGCTTTCCTTTGAAGAATACGAGGGAATAAAGAGATTCTATGGGAAAGAAATCGCACCCGACCGTCAGGAAGAATTGCAAAACTACATTCTCGAAGGCGGTTTTCCCAGAACCGTGCAGCTTGGTAGCATGGCTGCAAAACGCAGATACGTTCAAAGCATTATTGCAGAGATCTTTGAAACCTTAAATCCGTACTATAGTCACTCAATAAGTCACTAAACGAGTGCTCCGCGTACTTTGAAAACTGTGTAAATACTGAGTTTTTCTGCATAAAACCACTTGCATATATTTAGTGTCTATGATATAATATAGTCACTAAATATAGCGGAGGTGGTCAAGTGCCAAGAAAAGCATCCGGCAAGCCCAAAACCCAGCGGATCCAGCGCACGCAGGCCAACGGAGACATCTATATCTACGATGTAACAACCCTTTATAACCCTGCCAAGCGATACAATGAACACGTTTCCAGCGTGTTAGTTGGCAAGATCCCGGCCGGTGAGACTGAAATAGTTCCAACCAGGCCACGGAAAAACATTAAGAAAACCGACGTTAAAACAACGCGCATAAATATAGGTGTAACCGACATACTGTCCTGGATCGGTAAGCAGTCAGGTATCGATAAAGATATCTACGACTCAACCGATAAGGGAACCGCACAAAAGATCCTGTCCATAGCATGGTTCTGGATGGCCAATCCCGACAGGCCTATCCGCCACATCGAGGAATGGCAGATCAGTCACCGCGTTCCCTATTCCGAAGGGCTCTCCGAAGATATCTGCTATCTGTTGATGAAGCAACTTGGGATGGATGTTTCCATATCCCAGAATTACTTCCGGAACAGGGCTGCACACGCTTCCTCGAAAACTTCGGTCGCTGTTGACACAACTACCATCTCATCATACTCGGAGAATCTTAACGATGTGAGGTACGGCTACAACAAAGATGGCAATAATCTGGCTACAGTCAAACTACTCACCCTGTTTAGCCTAGAGGATCACCAGCCTATTGCTTTTATACGGCAGCCCGGGAATATACCGGATGTCATATCAGTACTTAACGCACTTAAGCAGCTCTCCGTATTCGGGATGAGTAAGCCTCTTGTCGTACTTGACGGCGGATTCTTCTCTGATGAGAACATCTTTACGTTCATGCAGAGGCATACAAAGTTCCTGATGAGAGGTCCTCTTGACGGACGATGGATCCGTCCGGAGCTCGATACCGTAATGGATACGTTCGAAACACCATCAAACGTATGCCCCTATGATTCAAACGTATACGGCACGACAGTATCTATCACACTGCAGTTTGACAGCGAGCGGAAGTATACACGAAACGGGATATCAAAAAGTGACACCGTTTCCGTAGAGCACAGGATCTACCTGTATTTCTTCCTGAACGTTGATAAGGCACGTATCGAGAAAGCAGCACTGCTGGACGAGATCAAATCCGTAAAGCAACAGCTTGAGCAGGGCGTTGATGAAAGCCTGCTGAGCAAGTCAGAGCAGAATATCGTCAGGAAGTACCTGAAAATACGCAGGACGCCAAAGAGGTTCTCCGTAACCATGGACGATTGCGCTATTCTCAAGGAAACACGATATTACGGATACTTTATTCTTTTGTCAAACAACAAGATGGGCACATTTGATGCGCATCGTGAATACCGGCTCCGTGAAAAGACCGAAGAAGGCTTCCGCATTGATAAGCAATATAATGATGCCCACGTAACAAGGTCTAAGACCACAACATCTCTGGAAGGGAGATTCTTCTGCCAGTTCGTAGCTTACGGGTATGAGGAATACTTCCAAAGTGAAATAAGCCGGGTAAAAGAATCTCTTGCGGTACAAACCGGTGATCCGATACATGATAATTCGGATACCTTCAAAAAGGAGAAGGCGCTCCTCAACTGGCTAAATAAGATGTCTGTATCAAAACTATTCGACTGGTTCGATGCCATACAGGAGACCACCGTTAATTCAAAGATCGGTAAAATCCGCTGGAGAACCGAGACTATTGAGCGGGACAGGCTGTTCCTTCGCAAGCTCGGGGTTATCAAGTAGCAATTTAGTGACTATAATTCGGATTTTAGGTTGAAAAAGATATCAGGCGAAGACTGAAAATCAGAAATAAAAGCACTTTTGAAACAGTGCAAAAATATATCATCAATAATTTTGGCGCAACCACAAGCCTGAAAAGCCTGAAGAAAGCCATTGAACAAACAGGAACACCGATCAGCGAAGCAACCATAGCAAGATACATAAAGGCATTACTTGACGCCAAAATCCTCTATGAATGTCCCCGTTTTGATATGAAATCCAAAAAATCCTTAGGCGGTGAAAAAAAATACTATCTTGCTGATACAGGTTTCTATTATGCTCAGAACACAGACAACCGAATAAACTTTGGTCCGGTTCTTGAAAATATCATGTATGTATATGCAAGATCCCACGATTACTCCGTAAGCGTAGGACGTTTTGGAAAACTTGAGTGCGATTTTATCCTAAGAGATAATGAAATGCGCTATTCCTATGTACAGGTAGCATTAACCATAGCACTTTGCAAAGAAACGGAGGATCGTGAATACAGACCTCTTGAGTCCATAAGAGATAATTATCCCAAATATGTTGCTACTGCCGATTCGCTTCTTCAAAAGCGAAACGGCATTGAGCACATTAACCTTGTTGACTTCATGAGGAATGGAAAAGATTTCTAATTCGAATTTAACGTGTGCGTTTTTGATCTACTATCAAATTTGCGCACGTTAAATTATTGTTGTCATTTTGGGTATCCCCGCCCGGATTCCCACTTGTTTATGATCAGACGCTCTTGACGATCCCAAGCCCAAGCGTTACATTGGTCTCCCGGCCGAATAGTGAAACGGTGATGACCGCCTGCCGGTTATGGCGGTCCACCTTTCTGATCTCGCCGGACAATCCCTTCAGAGAGCCGGATTCCACTACGATCTGGTCTCCGTCCTTAAAGCCTTCGGAGTAACGGACGATATGGTCTTCACCGCCCAGGCGGCGTAAAAACGCCTGTTCCTCGGGGCGGATAGCTTTGATCTCATCATCAAACGTCAGCAGCTTCAGCGGATGATACTTTTTCCGGAGTCTTCTGTCGAAGTCCTCAGGCTGATCTGTTGCAACAAAAAGATAGCCGGGAAACAGATTTTCTCTTTCAGCCTCCCATCTGCCCTGATGCTTGTACTGCTTCTCATTTATCATCATGAAAGCTTCATCCGCTTCATCGGTCACATATTCCCGGATACCGTCTAAGTACTTCGTTTCCTGCCCTTTCATTGTATGAACCACGTACCATCTTTTTTCCATATCGCGCTGTCCTCGGATCATCATGCTCCGGCAGGCGGAAAGCCCCTCCGGAATATCTAGAATATAGCATATCAGAACAATGGCGGTCAAGAAAGGGGAGTATCCCTGGTTACATCAGAAATTTGCAAAAAACAAAAATTTAAAAAATCTAAAATCGAAAATTTGTTCGATTCCCTCTTTACAAAGAACAAATGTTCTGGTATCCTGTTCTTACAGGAAAAATTTTCAGGCTGGATTTACAGGATTTACAGGCTGGTTATGGCATGAGGAAAGAATCCTGTCCGCGAGCAGACCGGATCTAAATGAACCAAGGTTCATGCCGAAACGCACGATTCGCTTCGCGAATCGACACAGACTCGGAACGGAGGAGAGAATATGAATATGAATACGGTTACGAATATGAATGTGAATGTGAATATGAACGTAAACTTAAGTGAATGCAATATTATCGCGGTAGATTTTGACGGAACCCTGTGCAGTGACTGCTATCCGAATATCGGTACGCCGAATTTGCGGCTGATCAATCTGCTAAAAAAACTGCAGCTTGACGGGGCGAAGTTAATTCTCTGGACCTGCCGCTGCAGCACGCCTCTGAAGGATGCGCTGAGATGGTGCGCGCTTCACGGCTTGTTCTTCGATGCCGTTAATGAAAATCTGCCGGAGATCCTGGAAAAGTATGGGTCGGATTCCCGTAAGATCTTTGCGGATATCTATATTGATGACCGGAGTTTTACGGATCTGCCGGCCATCGCCTC
>JAILIQ010000098.1 GCA_024695205.1 Lachnospiraceae bacterium | reverse complement strand
AAGAATATCATTGTTCTCAATCTTTTCTTTAAATCGTTTACTTCCAGTATAGGCATATTGATCTACCTTTATTTAAAATATGACAGTTTCTTCTCTATATGTCTGAATCCCAGCGTCAGCAAACCGCTGAACAGCAAATAGAATGCGCCCGTATAGAACAGCGGCCAGATGATGCCGTTGCTCTTTATAAAGGCCTGGCCGTTCCAGATGATCTCATAGACAGCGATAACTCTTGCAAGAGATGTGTCCTTTACCAGCGTTATGACCTCATTTGAGATCGGAGGCACGATCCTTTTGATCAGCTGGAGCAGAATAACCTTCGTAAATATCTGCCGTCTCGTCATTCCGAGAACCTGACCGGCCTCATACTGCCCGACCGGTATAGACTGGATCCCGCCTCTGAATATCTCACTGAAATAGCAGGCATAATTGATCACAAATGCGATAAGTGCAGCCATAAATCTGCCGTTTCCCGATGTGCCCCATACATTGACCCCGAAGAAGATACCGGGTCCGTAATAGATCACAAGTAGCTGCAGCATAAGCGGCGTGCCGCGTATCACCCATATCAGAAACCTCAGAAATGTTTTGAGGATCTTCAGCCTGCCCGACGATCCGAAGCAGATCAGAAGCCCGAGAGGAAGCGAGAATACAAGCGTCAGCACAAACAGCTTTATCGTTGCAAGAAAGCCTTCGAGCAGAGATAATGTTACGTTCCAAAACATAATATTTGATTCCTCACATATTACTGCGCTATCACCGCATCCTGAACGCCATATTTCTCAGCGATCTGTTTCATGCTTCCGTCCTTATAATAGGCCTTCATCTGATCATTGATATATGCGGCCAGATCCGAGCCCTTTCTGCATCCGATCCCGTACTCCTCAGAGGTAAGCTCAACCGTATGTGTAAGCTCGGGATAGCTGGTTCCGGGGCCGATCATTGCTCCTGCCATCAAAAGGTCGATGATACATGCTCCCGATGTATGGGCCTGAACCTCCATTACCGCATCCGCCTGTGAAGAAACGCTGATGTATTCAAAACCCTTCTCTTTAGCAGCCTGCTCGCCTGCAGATCCCGCTTCCACCGCAAAGCTGTATTTTGAAGCATCCCCGGCTGTTTTGACCTTATCCGCCTCAGATGCAGGAACTACAACTACCTGCGCATTATTGAGATATGCCTTTGTGCATTCCATTGCGTTCGTAACCTCGGGTGTAAGAGTCATTCCGTTCCATACCACATCGATCGATCTGTTATCCAGCTCAAGCACCTTGTTGTCCCAGTCGATCTCGACAAATTCAGCCTTAACTCCGAGAGAATCCGCAACCTTCCTGGCCAGATCCGCGTCAAAGCCGATCCAGTTGCCCTGGTCGTCCTTGTAATCCATCGGCGCAAAGTCGGTTATTCCGATGATAAGAGTCCCTTTTTCCTTTATGGCGGCGACATCGGAGCCTTCACTGCCGCTCTTGCCGCAGCCGGCAAGCATTAAAACAAAAACCAGCATCATGATGCATACTACATTTTTCTTCATGATAGATCTTTCCTCCCCTTTTATTAGATCATTGATATAAACATACTAATTTTATATTGAACCTTTTGATAATGTCAATAACATAAGGCATCACAGATGATTTTTTCTTTAATTTGAGGTAATTTCACCGAATCACGCTCCTGTAAGCCGGGTTGGAAAGGTTTTCGGACCGTCTCCCGGGGGTGCCGCAATGAAAGTGCCGGTAGCCGTAAATTTCCTGTGGAATAAAAACAAGAAATATAGTATCATCAAGGAGATATAACGTAGAGAAACAAGAAAGAGCAAAACCGGATATTCAGGACAGGAGGCAGGATCATTAATGAACAGGATTTTCTGGGCCGGTGATTCGACCGTTGCGACCAATCATATAGACAGTTATCCCCAGACAGGGATCGGGCAGGTATTCGGGCTGTATCTGAAGGATGATATCACAGTCCGCAACTTTGCCGTCAACGGCAGAAGCACAAAAAGCTTCATGGATGAAGGAAGACTCGAAAAGATCGACCGGGAGATAGCAGAAGGCGATCTTCTCTTTATCCAGTTCGGGCACAACGACGAGAAGGAGATGGATCCTTCAAGATATACAGCCCCTTTCGGCGCATATCAGGATAATCTTCGTAAATATATATCCGTAGCGCGTTCCCACGGTGCACAGCCGGTTCTTATCACTCCTCTCGAACGGAGAAATTTCGACCCGGCAACCGGGGTTATCGTTCCGACTCACGGTGATTATCCCGCTGCCATGAAGCAGGTCGCCGAAGAAGAAAAAGTCCCCTGTATCGATCTGAACCGATCGAGCAGAGAACTTATGGATTCGGTTGGCAATGAAGCGTCAAAAGAGTTTTTTGTCCATGTCCCCGCCGGTAAGTACGCCGCTTTTCCCGACGGTAAAGCTGACAATACCCA
The DNA here is from genome assembly GCA_024695205.1 of Lachnospiraceae bacterium. GTDB lineage: Bacteria > Bacillota > Clostridia > Lachnospirales > Lachnospiraceae > RUG11977. The sequence goes on along the minus strand of JAILIQ010000098.1, from coordinate 22,423 downwards.
TCTTCGGTATCACGGTGCGGTTACATTTGCCGGACTTATCGCAAATGAGCTCAGATCCTGTTTTGACAGGCTCTTTCCGTGATTCGGCCCGGGTTCAGCGGTTTTTGATTATCTCGCTGAGTCTGTCCATTTTCAGCCTGTAAGGTTCTTCTACCGCCGGGTTTTTCTGCCCCTCAGCCGCAGGAAGCTTAAGCCTTTCGGGATCGATCTTCCATTCGGACACACCGGTCCTTAACATGGAAGCAAACAGCTTATAAGCCTGGACTTTTGATTCCGAGGCGACCCGTTTCATTTCCGACGCGATGTATCCTGCCATGAGGTAGGCTCCGAAATCATTCGTGTGGGAAAGATCTCCCGGGAAATAATACTTCCTGCTTTCTTCAAGCCCTTCGCGCATTACCAGTTCCATGCTGAATCTGTGCAGATCGAGCACGGGTACATCGTACTCTCTGCCGATCACAAGGCATTCCTCCGCATAATCCTTAAGCAGATCGTTATAGGCTTCCCCGTTGTTGAACCATGTATTGCGGGCAAGCGAAGTAACGATCACGGGAAATGCGCCTCTTTCGCGTATCTCATCTATGTATCTGATCAGGTTCTCCCTGTAGCCGGTGTTCTGCCGCAAATGATCCAGCTTCTGATCATTGTGTCCGAACTGCATGAAGAAGTAATCACCCGGCGCTATATCTTTTGAAATGATCGAATAATGACCTTCTTTTCTGAAGCTTTCCGTCGTAAGACCCGAATGGGCATGATTGGAGACAGCCACGGTATCGTTCAGATAAGCCGACAGCATCTGCCCCCATCCCGAATAGGATGTGCCCGGAGAATACGGATAATCCGCGGGCTGGTCGGTCACCGTCGAATCTCCCGCGATAAAGATCGTCGGGCAGGCCTGCTCCCTGATCTCAACAGCATTAACCGTAAGCCCTTCCCCGGCCCAGGCGATATCGAGAGACGAATCACGGTAAATGCGCTCCTTATGCTCGGGAATGATGTCGCACACATTACAGGTGAAGGAAAAATTCATTGTCCCGGAAAACGGCTCAAGGCTGTATAATCTGCGCCTTTCAAGAAATATTAGCGCCTCCTGTCCGTCATTTGTCGCATTGACCTCCACACGGTAATTGCCCGAATGCGGCACATCGGCCCTGAACATCACGGGTATGAGTCTTCCTGCGGCAGGATTTTCAGTCGGGATAAAACCGCTTGTTATCGCGGGGATCTGTAACAGTTCCTGTTCGGCGCGGTTCTTCACGGTCACAAAGCCGTACCCGGTTTCGGAAGTATAAAGCTTCTCCGATACATTTACCCCGTTCCTTCCGGTATACTCCGTATCGGGGTTTTTCTTAAAAATGAAAGCCTTTTGAAACATAGCATCACTCCAAAAAACGGCTTTTCGGCATAGACCGAAAAGCCGCATGATATTTTTATTCAGATATTATTTTGCAAGATGTGTTCCGTTACCGGCATCGAAAGCAGCCTTTCTGCCATCGATAACAGCCTGATAGCCATCAGCCAGATACTTCTTGCTGAGCTCATCATAAAGAGCGTCAAACTCTGAAGGAGCGCACTTGGTGAGCTTGGTCCTGTACTCTTCATACTTGGAATACAGTGTCTGTGCGTAATCGGCCTCAGCCTCGATAGCTGTAGCAAAGTAGCAGTCTACATTTGCATAGCCCTTGTTGTAAACATCGAGCTGACCGTTGTAGTTGGCAATGATATCTGCGGTGAAATCCTTAGGCAGGTTTTGGGGCGAGATAGCCTTGCAGTCAAGATCGATATTGCCGATAGACTTGATGGCTTCTACGAGCATCCAGTAGTCAACGTTGGAGTTATGGCCCATGCCTTCGGTCGAGATGGCAACAGGATTGCCGTCAACATAGTTGAAGTTCTTGCCTTCTGTACCCCACTGGAAGGTGAAGAGGTTAGCGGGCTGTGCAAGCCACTCAAGATACATCATGGCCGCAAGCTTTTCATTATCGGATGCCATACTTGAGAAACCTACATAAGCACCGAGGTTAAGACCTGCACGATATGCGGTCGACCAGCCGTATTTATCATCTGTTACGTAGCCGGGGCAAACCATCAGACCAACTTCGCCGTTGGGATTCTCAGCGTAGAAGGACTCAAGAGTTGCAATTGTTGATGAAAGATAGCAGCCGAACTGGAAGCACTTGCCGTTGATGAAATCAGCCTGTGCGTCGCTTGCTTCCTTAAGATCGAACTCGGGATCGATGAGGCCGAGGTTGTACTCTTCATTTACGACCTTGAGGAGTCTCTTCTGTGCTTCGGTTGAAAGAGCGGGGATATTGTAATCACCGGTTGTAGCCCAGAGGGTCTCATCCTGAGGATATGTTCTGTAACCGTGGTTCTGGTCAACGCCTGCGCCTGTTACTCTGGTTCCGCCAAGAGGATAGTCGCAAAGGCCGAGAGCCTTGATCTTCTTGTAGCATTCGATCTGGTCGGAAAGCTTCTCAGGGAACTTGTCATAGCCTGCTGCCTTAACCCAGTCAAGACGGTAGAAGGTTGCCCATGTGTAAGTTGAGAAACCGTATGCTCTGGTACCGAAAGCAAGATAATCCTGGCCGCCGACCTTGGTCATTCCGAGAAGGCCGCTGCCTTCCATTCTGGAATAATAGGTGGGAGCAACAGTCTTGAACTGATTCATATCGTAGGGAACAAGATATCCGTCGTTGATCCACTGTGTCATCTTGGGATAGTCATACTCTGCGCAGATGGTAGGAAGGTTCTTGTCAGCTGCAAGCAGAGCGTAGTCTGTAAGAACATCACTTCTTGTGATCGGAACATACTTAACTGTGATATTCCATGCATCACCGAAATTCTTCTGAACCCATGCGGTCCAGTCATTGTTTACAACGTCAGCAACACCGTTTGAACCGGCTCCGCGGTCATATACGGGGATCTTTAAGGTTACATTTTCAGCAAATTTGGTCCAGCCCTCCATGCCGGCTTTGCCATTGGTTGCGGCAGCATTCTGATTGGAATTTGAACTGTCGGAACCCTTGTCTGAATCCTTCTTGCAGGCAGTAGCGCTCAGTACAAGAACGCATGCCAGACAAAGAGCAAGTGCTCTGCGAAGAAATCGTTTCATATTTGTCTCCTCCTTTTGTTGTTGCGCGATCGTATCGCAAATATAGTATTTGTGCGGGTAATTGATTGGTTCCCGCATTTATAGCCAACCCGCAGATGCGGGAAAACTATCCGGTTCAGCCCTTCACGGCACCGATCATTGTGCCTTTTACGAAATATTTCTGAAGGAAGGGGTAAATGCAGATGATCGGAATGGTTATGAACATTACCGAAGCCGCCTGAAGAACCTCGGGAGTGCTCGTTACGGCAGCCGCATCGGACATGGCAGAGGTCTGGGCCTCCTGTGCCGATGCAACCATCTGGTAAAGCTTATACTGAACCATTTTCAGGTTCTCGGAACGGATGTAGTACATGTTGTCCGCGTATGAATTCCACCGGCCGACCGCGTAGAAAAGCGAGATCGTCGCAAGTATCGGCTTGGAAAGCGGGAGCACGATCTTTGTAAGGATCTGGAAGTTGGTTGCTCCGTCAAGGAATGCGGATTCCTCAAGACTGTCCGGTATACTGTTCAGGAAATAGGTCTTCATGATCAGCAGGTTGTAAGCCGAGTAAATGAGCGGAAGGATCAGTACCCACATATTGTCAAGCAGATTATAGCTGCTCATCAGCAAATATGAAGGGATCAGTCCGGCACCGAAATACATCGGGACCATGAGAAGGAATGTAAGCCATTTCCTGCCCTTTAATCTTGTTCTTGAGAGCGGATATGCACCACAGATACATACGAACATTCCAAGTGCGGTAAATATAAGGGTAACGATCAGGCTGTAGCCCATCGAACGGGTCAGTCCCGCATCCGCTATAATGGCTCTGTAAGCCTCAAGCGTGATCTCCTTGGGTATAAAATAAACCAGCTTGGCTACGACCTTGTTGTTGCTTGAGATCGATTTTGCCGCGATATGTATGAACGGAAAGATACATGTAAGGCTTAAGATGCCTATGAAGAGCATCATCAGGAAATCACTCAGTCTGAACTTCGATATCGCATGACTGCCGTCGACAGTGATCTCCGCATCTCTTTCGATCGGTACATTTTTCTTTTTCATGCGGCACCTCCTTACATCAGGCCTTCTTCGCCGAGCGATTTGGCGATCCGGTCAGTTATTATAACAAGCGCCAGCCCGACCGCCGACTGGAAAAGACCTACCGCCGTAGCCATGCTGCACTTGGAAGCCTTCAGACCTTTTTCGTAAATGTAAATGGCCAGCTGGTACTGGAAATCCCTGACCATCGCATTGTCAAATACCTTAAGGCGCTCAAGGTTGCTGCCCATTACACGGCCGAGGGTCAGGATGAGCAGAGTAACTATGGTTCCCTTGATGCCGGGAAGTGTGATATGCCACATACGCTTCCAGCGTCCCGCTCCGTCTATCATGGCGGCCTCATAAAGTTCTCCGTTGATGCTCGTGATCGCAGCCAGATAGATGATCGTGTTCCAGCCCATGCTCTGCCATACTCCGATGGTCAGATATGTGCCTGCCCAGTGCCATTTTTCACTGAGGAAAGGAATGCCGCTCTCTATCAGACCTGCTCTCATAAGGAACATATTTACAAGACCTGTGGAAGGTTTGAACATCGTATATGCGACGGAACCGACTACCGCCCATGAAAGGAAATGGGGCAGATAAAGAATGGTCTGTGTTGCTTTTTTATATTTGGGATATCTGAGCTCGTTCAGCATCAGCGCAAGTATGATAGGCATCGGAAAGCTGACGGCCATATCGAGCAGATTGAAGATTATCGAATTCTTAAGAGCCTTCATAAAATCGGGATCGTCGAAGATCTTCTTGAATGTTCCCCAGCCGACCCATTTACTGCCTTCATAGCCCAGAGCGGGTTTGAAATCCATGAAGGCCATACGCAGCCCGGGATATGCCGCATAGTTGAAAATAAATACCATGGCAAGCGGGAATAAAAGCATGAGATAGAGCTGCCAGTCACGCTTTATAAACTTCGCTGTGGTATTCTTTGATTTCTTTTTTGTTTCTTCGCCAGTCTGAGACATTACATGACCTCCCGGGTTGATCCTCTACGAACTTTCTTCCAGCAACATTATCCTAAAGAAATCAGTGAATATCTTCTCATTGAATCGATAAAATAGCTCATTTTCAACCATTATTGGCGAAATTATGTAAAATAAATGTAATATTATCGCCTCATTTTGTTCAAAAATTTTATCTCCGGCGAAGAGTCATTGGTATATTTGTTCAAAAAATGGGTTTTTTCTGTTGATGTCCCGTTATTTTTTTGCTAATATCTATTCGGACAACGAAGCTTCACTTTTCGCAGCAATATAAAAGAACCGCTAAAAACCGTAATTTAAGAGCTTTTATGGTTTTTTTTGACGGGTTTTTATCGGGTTTTTATCGGCTTTTTATCGCGTCTTTACCGTTTTTTACGCCATATGCTGCGGACAATAAGGATCAGGTAATTTTTATGGCAAACAAAAAAAGATCATCGGTCATCGAGTACAGAAACTATTATCTTCATCCGGAATTTCCGGTGCTTCTCCTGTCCGGAGAACACTGGCGTATTTCCGACGTACCCTCCGGACGTCTTCATTTTCACAACTGCACCGAAATAGGCATATGTCATTCGGATTCGGGCACTATGGAGATCATGGGTGTGAAACACCGTTTTCAGGCCGGTGATATAGTCATGATACCTCAGAACATCCCTCATACCACATATTCCGACAAGGGATGCGCGAGCCACTGGTCATATATTTTCCTTGATCCGTCAACGGTCTTTCAGGGTATACTTCCCGATACCAGGGACAGGGAGATAAGCTTTGGTGCGCGTCTTGAGAAAAGTCCCGTTATCTGCGGAGCCGACCATCCCGAACTCATGCCTATCGCAGAATCGGCGATAAAAGAGCTTGAAACCCGTCAGCCCGGTTTTCAGATAGCTGCCAGGAGCCTGCTGGTCTCTCTTCTTATCAAGATATGGAGGATACAGACCGATATGTCAAAAGAGGCGCAGTCCGATGCACAGGAAAGTCCCTCTGCCGCAAACCTTCTGATCATCGAACCGGCATTGAATTATATTGAAAAGAATTATCCCGAAAACTTTGCGATCGACACTCTTGCGGATCAGTGCCATTTTTCGCTCACCCATTTCAGACGTGTATTTCTTCAGATCATGGGAAGGGGACCGCTAGAATACCTCAACAATACAAGGATATTCAAGGCCTGCTACCTGCTGCGCAGTACCGAAGATTCCATTCTTTCGATCAGCGAAGCGGTAGGCTTCAGGTCCATTGCAACCTTCAACCGCAGATTCATGGAACTGATGCAGACCACTCCCAGGTCTTACAGGGCCGGAATGCAGCGTTCGGAAAAACACAACGAAAAGCAGATCATAATGGAGTTTTCCGGCTGGCTTATGCCGGAAAGATAGATATGCCTGAACAGGCATGGACCGGAGCATAAAAAAGTCCGTATTTACCGGAACTAACGGTAAATACGGATTTTTTCAGATCGTATCATTCCCAGACGGGAGGATTCTTGATAAAGAATGTGCTGTAACCAAAGGATTCTGTATTGATCCAGCCCTTTACCCCGGACTTGGTCTTTACATAGACATTGCTGCAGAATCCTTCCTCACCCGGTTCGAATTTTACAAGAGTGAACTTCTCGTTCTTCTTCAGTATGCCGGCTTCCTCGGTATAATCGGTGTCGGTATAGAGTGTCAGCTTCTTTGTGGACTTAAAGGAAACCTTCTCATTGGTCTTGTCGGGCTTGTAAGTTTTTGTGACAAGAGTCGCCTTGCCTGATTTAACCTTGTATTCTGCCGTAACATAGAAATTACCGAGGCCCCTGACGGATCTGTAGGTCCGAACCTTGATACGGTTCTTGGTCTTCTGCTCTAAGAGGGAGCCCTCCTCGATTACGGCATACTTACTGATACTGCCTTTGTCATATCTGTAGATGTAATACTCTACCAGTTCTTCAATACCAACCCTGACAACCAGTTCCTTAAAGCTGTCCTTGGTATTCGTATCGAACGTGAAAACATCGATGTAAAAGCCTGTAAAGGGTTCCTTTACCTTGGTTGCCGCATAAACATCCTTGCCGTTGATCGTGAGGCTCTCGAGAGTCTCCCCGTCCTCAGAAAGTTCCCATACAACAGTCTCATCATTGCCGTCTCCGTCGAGATCCTCCGGCAGTGTCCCCGCCGAAGCCCTGCCCTCTCCGAAGCCTGTAAGCGCTGTGATCAGAAATGTAAATAACAGTGCTGCCAGACTCATCCTGATTGCCTTTTTCATTGTTTTGTACCCCCTTAAAGTAATTTATTTTTTCCTTTCGGAAATGTAACTGTGTAATGTTTTTCCCAAAAAGCGGGATTTTTGCGGATATGAGGATCATCCTTCTATAAGCTTATTCATAATCCCATAAGCAGTTTCCTTCGTCATCGATATAGAAGGTCTCAAAATCCGTCATGTAATAATCGCCGTAAATATCGTCGATGCAGAATGCATACATATATTCGCCGGGATACATCATATCGTACCAGATTTCGGGCTCCCCGTCAAAAATGTACTCGTCTCCGTAGTATCCGAGATCATAATCCGCATCGGCATCGTCATCAAGCGGTATCGAGTAATACATCGGAATGATCCTGTCCCCCGCCTTCAGCTTGGTGATATCCTTTGAAGCCGCTCCGCTCTCATCGTCAATACCTTCCCAGGCACCTTCGATGACTATCTTATCCTCTGTCAGCTTAAGGCGCAGGTTGGTCTCAATGCCGTTCAGCATTACGGGTGAAGTGTAGATTATACCGTCCTCCGTATCGCCGACGATGTAGGTCGCAAGATTCTGTCCATCGGGAAGGGATATCCACCAGCCGTCGAAATTATCGAAGAATATGCCGTATTCCCAGTCCGCATTAATATCATAGGTCTCGCCGTACTCGATCGCTTCCGTCCCGTCCTCGCTCATGACATAAACAATACCGTAGACATCGGCCGTATTATACCAGCCTTTGTCGTCAAGCATGAAATAGTATGAACCGTCCTCAAAAGTGGGTTCCACGTCAAAAGTGATATAAGGGCTTTCGCCGGTCACCTCGTAATCGTCGATATAATCCCAGTAACCGTCATCATAATAATCCCAGTCATCACCCCAGTACCATTCACCTTCGTCATCAAACCAGGTATCGTCTTCATAGTCCGTATACATATCACCGGAAACACCGACATTGCCGAGCATATCGACGAAAGAAAGATAGTAAGGGCTTATACAGATCTTTCCGAAGAAGGAAAGCTCGTTCGAACCCTGAACGCTGAGGGGATAGTAGGTCGAAAGACCCGATGCCCCCTTATGCAGGACTCCGCTCACGGAGTAGACAACCGCATCCGAGATCGCTTTTGATGCGGCTGATGCATTCTTCGAAAATGATGAGCAGGCTTCTATCAGACCTCCAAGATCCACCATGTTGGTGTACCCCTCGGTTTTATTGTTTCCGCCGAAATTATCGACAGCCCAGATCGAACGGACGAGATCTGCCCTCTTGGCTGTATCTCCGGCTGCATCATACAGATCCTTTGCGAAGCTGTTAAAGGAAGTCAGTATCTCATCCGTTTTTGAAAGATCGATGATCGAAAACGTTACCTGATCGTCCTGCTGTTCTTCTTTACAAGCCTTAAGGAAGCTGTCGGCCACGGTTTTTCCGAGCGCCGCCGCGTCGGCATCGGGATTTTTGGCAAGATAATCACCGATAGCCGTATAATTCCAGCCGCTTCCGGGTTCTACCTCCTCCGAACCGTACATGTAATCCGCAAATGTCGCAAGAACATTGGCGGTCTCCACGGTACCCATCAGGCAGGCATCAAATCCGATAAAATCAAGCTTCCTTCCAAAATCCCCTATTGCTTCGTTAAGTACCGAGTCCAGCTCTGTCAGGTCAAGGGAATCATAATCGTATCTTTCATCAAAACAAACACCGGTAATGCTTCCGCCGCCGTGATTCCACAGGATCAGCCCGTTATGGGCGGAAGCCTGTTCTTTTAGACCCCACTGAAGAAAGTCCAGAAGAGTGTCGGGCTCGCCCATATCATCGATCTTCTTTTCGTCAAGAAGTATGATGTCCCCGTTTTGAACCAGATAGCGCTGAAGCCTGTCCGGATCGATGAGCTCGTTATTCCACTCATTTGTACCGCCGGTCTGGACAATGAACCTGACCTTGTCGCTTGCCGATGCATCGAGCATCTCATTCAGATCGAGTGTCGCTGCGGCATAATCCGATTCCAGATCCGTACCGCACAGATACACGAACAGTGTCCAGCCGGAGCCTGCCGCGGAATTTCCCGCTTTGGGCAGAGCCCTTCTGGTGACCTTCATTTCACCGGAGTCGCTGTTAACTGTCAGTGACAGGCTTCTGGCCGGCAGGGTTTCGCCGGTTTTATTGCCCGGATCCGGTGTCTGAGCCGTCTGCGGATCATCCTTATCCTTGTCCGAAGCCGCGCCGGCAGGCTCGTCCTTTTTCTCTGTACCGGAGGAATCCGCATTGTCCGTCCTGCCGTTATCCTGGTCCACGATCTGCGTGACGGGAGCCTCTTTTATGCTGTCGTCAGTATCTTCATCCCCGCTGCAGGCAGAAAGTGACATTATCATTACTATGATCATTAATACCGAGATTATCTTTTTCATTTTCCTATCCTTTTCACATTTTATCTTCATCTGTTATCGCGATCACGATCCTGATGGAGGGTTACGGCTTAATCTTTACAGGTATTTCCCCGGAAAACCCCGATCACTCTTTTGAAAATACGGTATCCTTAAAATCGGCTTCTTCCGTATCGATCACCAAAGTCCCGTCGGACTTTAGGATCAGGGCGCCGTCCGGCGAAATGAACAGGCCTCTTCCGTCATTATAGTCGAAGATCGTCCCGACACCGGCTCCGCTCTCCGAGCTGAAAGTATATTCCATAGCTTCGGTATCAAAGGTCAGACGAACACCGTTTTCATTTACCCACGTTCCGGATAGCATATCTGTTTCATACGGCCAGATATCGTTTTCGCCCGTTTTTGTGAAAACGGCACCGTCCAGGTTTTCTTCATCGCCGGCAGCATGACCGTTCTGATAAAGAATAATGCTGCTCTCCCCCTGCGGGATCAGGTCATAGATAAATCCGTTGAATCCTATCTGCCCGTTTCCCACGTCATATGTTCCCTTTCCGATACGACCGTTCGTTTTTTCGAGCACATAAGTCCCTTCGCCCGGCAGGAACAGAAGCTTATCCCCGTTTTCTCCGGCCCATTGTCCGTCAAGTTCAGATGCATTAGCGATATTTTCGGGTTCTGCGTCTTTGCCGCATCCCATGCATACTGTCATGATGACGAGCAGCATCAGCAGCTGCAGGGGAAAGCTTTTAAAACTGAGTTTTTTTGCTTTTTCTTTCATAAAACACTCCCTTTGTTATAATTCCGTAGATTATATTATCACTTGTAAAAGAATAAATGAAGTAACCAAAAGTTATTTTTTCAAAATATCACACATCCATAGCGAAGTTTTTTTCCCTCCCTCCGTTTATGCCTACTGAATAATAACATGTATATATTTACAAAAAAAGAGAAAACCGCGGGTCTATTGCAAGTGCTTAGTTATTAGTATATAATTAATAAATATATATTAAGCCGTTGTTTCATTACAGAAATCCTTTTAAGTTCTCTCTTGTAACGGAGGATGCCGTGTTGAATATTCATAATCTTTTATTAACAATGCAATGTATAACTATAAGTGTATTGTTTATAGAAATGTGGATCGTATTCATTGGGTGGAAAAATCCGATACACTCATATCTGTTTTTTGCATGCGTTTCGACATTTATCAGTAATATCGGATATCTTTTTGAAATCACCGCAGCTTCGGAAGAGGCTTATCTTACTGCTCTGAAGCTGTCATATGTGGGAAGGGTCTGGATCACCTTCTCCCTGTTTATTTTTGCCGCCAGAATGTGCAGGGTTAAAATCCCCAAATGGGTGACCATACTGCTGGCTCTGATACATATAGGTATTTATCTGGCGGTACTTACGATCGGAAGCAACGGATTGTATTATGCGGATTACAGGTTTATCCCGGGTCCGATACTTCCGAGACTGTCTCACAGCAACGGATATGTCCATGATCTTCTGGTAACTCTTAACGGTTTGTTTGCCGGGCTTGGAATGTGGTGGCTTATCAGGAGATACCGCAGTGAAAAAAGCAAAAAGACCAAATTCAGATTCCTCATGCTGATAATGTCTTTCGGTGTACAGATCCTGGCCTTTGTGCTTCAGATCACCGGATTTTTCGGTATCTCACAATACTATGATCTTACAATGCCGGGAGCTTTGGTCGGAACGGTTTTCATGCTGATAGGTATCTTTGGTTTTGATCTGCTCGGTACCAGAGAGATCGCCCGTGATTTTGTGATCGACAGGATTTCCGAAGGGATCATTGCCGTCGATAATGACGGCAGGATCAGGTATTATAATGAGCCTGTCGCCAGACTTTATCCGGAATTCGATGCATTTTTCAAGTCGCATTTCATACCGCTTGATACCAGAACCGTAAAGACACCGTATGATATTATTTCATCTGTTGCGGAGGCAGTCAGGTCAGGGTCTACCATAAACATAGACGGTCGTATTTACACACCCGAGGAGAATGAGCTGATACATAAGGGGGACCGCTACGGCAAGCTCTATGTACTGGTAGATGACACCGAACACTACCGGTATATGGAAGAACTCCAGCAGCAGAAGGATATCGCCGATAATGCAAATGAAGCAAAAAGCAGGTTCCTTGCCAGCATGTCGCACGAGATCCGGACTCCGATCAATGCGGTGCTCGGTATGGATGAGATGATCCTTCGCGAATCAAATGAAAAAAATATCCTTGCATATGCTTCAGACATAAAATCGGCAGGAGGAACCCTTCTGTCGCTCATCAATGATATTCTCGATCTGTCCAAGGTCGAAAACGGGAAAATAGATATCATTACCCTGCAGTACGATCTCGCTTCGCTTATAAACGATCTTGTAAATATGATACGCGAAAGAGCTGTCAAAAAAGGCCTGAAACTGGAAGTCAGCGTGGATGAGGATATTCCGCATATCCTGATCGGCGATGAGATACGCATACGTCAGTGTGTAATGAATCTGCTGACCAATGCCGTGAAATATACGGAAAAAGGCCGGGTTGATCTTAAAGTCTTTTACGAAAAAAAGGATGAGGGGCATATAAGTCTTGGCTTTACCGTTGAAGATACCGGTATCGGAATGAAGGAAGAGGACATGGAGAAGCTCTTTTCTCCGTATAAACGTATCGAAGAAAAGAGGAATCGGGCAATTGAGGGTACCGGGCTTGGCATGAGCATCACAAGACAGCTGTTGCAGCTCATGGGAAGCGAACTTAAAGTCCGGAGCGAATACGGAAAAGGATCGGTATTCACCTTTGCCATAGATCAGGAAGTCGTTGAATGGGACAGGATCGGAGATATCACAACCCGGTTAAATAACAGGGCTGAAGAAAAATATGTATATCATGAACTCTTCCATGCCCCGGATGCGAGGATCCTGGTCGTTGACGATACCGAGATGAACCTTACCGTTATCATCAATCTGCTTAAAAAGACCCGCATCCGTATCGACACTGCCTTATCGGGAGCGGAAGCGGTCAGGCTTTCGGCAGACAATGCATATGATGCCCTGTTTATCGACCATATGATGCCTGACATGGACGGAATAGAAACTCTGAAACGTATCCGTGAGTCCGGAATGAGCAAGGACAGTCCCGCTGTTGCACTGACGGCAAATGCTGTTTCCGGCGCCAGAGAAATGTATCTTGAGGCAGGATTCACCGATTATCTGTCAAAGCCCGTAAACGGTGAGAAGCTTGAGAGACTGCTGATGCATCTGCTGCCCGGGGAGAAGTTTGAAATGCAGGATATAACTGCAGAAAACGGGGATGAAGCAGGAGATGCTCCTCCGTCCGGATATCTGCCGGGTGGCAAAGGAAAAAAAGATCCTTTGCTCGAACATCTTCAGACAATCGAAGAGATTGATGCACAGACGGGGCTTGAAAACTGCGGTTCGGAGGAAGGCTACGAGTCTGTTCTTTCTGTTTTCCATCAGACGGCAAAAACCAAGGCCGAGGAGATCGGAAAGCTTCTCAACAACAGTGATATCGAAAACTATACGATCAAGGTTCACGCCTTAAAAAGCTCCGCACGCATCATAGGTGCCTCTCAGCTTTCAAAGCTCGCGGCGGAACTTGAAAATGCCGGTAAAAATAAGAATATCACTTTTATTGAGAACAACACCGACAGACTACTGCTTATGTACCGTACTCTTGACGGAAAACTGAGTTGGCTTGACCGTACCGGACAGGATCTTCCCTCGATAGACAGCGAAGCCTTAAAGGAAGCATACCAGACAGCTGCCGAGATAGCCGGCAGTATGGACTATGCCCTGATGGATGAGCTTCTTAAAGATCTGAAAGGATACGACCTTTCGCCGGAGGACCGCGACAGAGTGCTCGAAATGGAAAGATTACTGTCGGAGCTTAACTGGGACGGCATTATTCAAAAGGCTGGTGAAGTAAAATGACTAAATCTGTCTTAAAAAAATTATCTTTTACGGCTCAGATCATCAGATTGGGACTTGCCATGGTAATCCCGATCCTTTTCATCGGAAGCATGACTGTCTTGTTAAACGGCTTTCCGGTACAGGCTTATCAGAATTTCCTTGACTCCTTTATGGGCGGCGCCTTAAGAAGCTTGCTTCTTATCATACAGGTTACAACAGTCGGGATCCTGGCGGTCTATATGACTATCTCGCTTAATCTGAGCTATATGAACCAGACTGTCGAAGGTGAGAGAATGGTATACCGCTTCGGAAGTCTCATGAGCTGTCTTACCGGATTCTTTATCCTTGTCGGCTTTTTTTCCGGAGAACCGGATTTTTCCCTCCTGAGCGGACAGGGAGTATTCAGTGCTCTTCTGTCAGGTCTCGTCGGTTCGTTCCTTTATCAGAAATTCGAGTCGATATTCAAGACCCGGCGAAGCGTCTTTGTGGACGGCGCGGATTCTGCATTTAATGCCGCTCTTTATGTGATTAAGCCTTTTCTGTGCGTCATCCTGTGCTTTGCACTGTTTAATTATCTGATAACCGCATGCTTTCAGGTGGCGAGCGTACAGCATTTGTTCATGAAGGCCGTGGATGCCATTTTTATGAAAATGCACAGATCATATTTCAGCGGTCTGCTGTTTATCATGCTTATAAGCATCATGTGGTGGTTTGGCATTCACGGAAACAATGTACTCAATCAGGTCGCCGAGGATATGTTTTCGACAATAATCCCGGGAGAGATCGTATCAAAGAGCTTTATAGACACCTTTGTCATTATGGGCGGAACAGGCTGTCTTATCGGACTTCTGCTTGCCATGATGATCTTAGGAAAACGAAGCTCTACAAAAAAGCTGTCCCGACTGGCATCCGTGCCGTGTTTCTTTAATATTTCCGAGCTGCTCGTTTTCGGATTTCCGGTGATATACAATCCCCTGATGCTGCTGCCGTTTATCGTGTCGCCGATGTTATGCTATACTCTGGCTTTTCTGCTGAGCAAAGCAGGCTTTCTCCCTGTGGTCACAACCTCCGTTGTCTGGACAACTCCGCCGCTTCTGAGCGGCTACATTGCAACAGGCTCGATCAGGGGCATTATGGTTCAATTACTGAACATCATTATTTCTACAGCCTGCTATGCACCGTTTGTCATTTTGTATGAGAAGAAAGCGCTGGATGAATTCTCGTCTTCCATGGATGAGCTTGTAAGCATTCTTAAAAAAAGTGAAGAAACTTTAGAAAAAGTCACGCTTACGGAATGTGAGGGAAAAGCCGGACGCCTGGCCAAGCTCCTCATTTCCGACCTGCAGGACTCGCTCTGTTCATCTTCCGCATCCGATGCTGCAGATGATGCGGAGAGCCCGCTGCAGATGAAATATCAGCCCCAGTATGACAATACGGGAAAATGTATCGGTGCGGAAGCGCTTTTAAGATGGAAACACGTACGTTACGGCACACTGTATCCGCCGCTTGTGATCCGCCTTGCAAAGGAAAGCGGGGATCTGTACGATCTTGAAACATATATCATCGAAAGATCCATCAGGGATTCCAAAAGCTTCAGGGAAAACTACGGCGACAGCTTTAAACTCAGCGTAAATGCCACAGTTTCAACGCTTTATGATGAAAGATTCGTCTCCTTCCTGCAGACCATGGCGGAACGGTATATGCTCAAAACCGGCAATATCTGTATCGAGATCACCGAGGAAACAGAACTGGTAACATCCGAAGAAACCGGTGAACTGCTCAAAAAGATCAGAACCTTTGGCTATACTTTTGCGCTGGATGATTTTTCAATGGGACATACATCATTGCAATATCTGCAGCACAACCAGTTTGATCTGGTAAAGCTCGACGGCAATCTTGTCAGATCGCTCCTTGGAAATGAGAGAACAAAGGAAATAATCAGCTCGATCGTATTTCTTTCAAAATCCCTGAATTTCAAGGTCCTTGCCGAATTTGTCGAGACTGAGGAACAGAAGGAAGCGCTGGAACAGGTTGGATGTCTGCTGTATCAGGGATATCTTTTCAGCCCCGCAGTCGACCGGGATTCATTTAATTCCATGGGGAAAAAAGATGTCTGATCTTATTGAAAAATCACAGCCTAAGAGTGCTTCGCACTCGCGATTTTCGGGCAGGAGCCGTCGCAGCGAAGGGTAAACACCATTATCGGTATTTCAAAATAAATCACGGAGGTCAAACAGGAACAATATGGAAAAGGTCATAGTCGTAAGTTATGCCGCAGGCTTTCTTACAAAAAGTCTTATAACAAAGCTTTCAAAACTGGATATACCTGCAGTATTTGCCAATGCTGACATAAAAGAGCTTAAGACGTATTCGGGAAGTATGGAACTTGTTGTCCTATTTATGAGCGAAGAACTTGAGAGCGTTCCCGAGGTCGTTGTTTATCTTAAGGATACCATACAGGATAAAGGCGTCGGGCTGATACTTATCGGGGAAGAAGACCAGTATGATTTTATCAGAAAGAAAATACCCGAAACCTCGATAACGGACTGGTTCAAAAGGCCTCTTGACATTGACAGGCTTGTTAAAAGGATATCGGGCTATCTCGATGAAAATACGGGTGAGAAGCGGAAAAAAACCATTCTGATAGTCGATGATGATATCACCTATATGAGAACGGTTTATGAATGGCTTAAGGACTCCTATCATGTCGGAATGGCTTCAAACGGAGTTCAGGCTTTCAGCTATCTTGCAAAGAACAAGGCGGATCTGATCCTTTTAGATTATGACATGCCGATCGCCAACGGTCCTCAGGTGCTTTCTATGCTGAAAAACGAATCCGAAACAGGCAATATTCCCGTTATGTTCCTGACCGGGCACGGAGACAAGGAGAGCGTTCTGTCCGTGATAGGCCTGAACCCTGTGGATTATTTACTTAAAACCATCGACAGGAACAGTCTTTTGGAAAAGCTGAAACAGTTTTTTGAAAAATAAGCTCTGTTTGCATTTTCACAAAACTTAAAAAGGCTCCTCAGAAATCTTCTAAGGAGCCCATAAGCTATTTACAGTCCTTCTTTTTCAGTAATTTTGACCTTCTTTCAGTCAAACGGCTTCTCTGACTTTTCAAACATTTCCTGAACATCCTTCGACGGTGTTTTGTCAACCAGAGTGATCAGCACCGCTGCGACGAGACCACAGATGAAGCCCGGAATGATCTCATAGAGTCCGGTCGGCTTTGACAGGAAAGCGTACCACAGCGCATCAACCAGGAAGCCCACGCTGATTCCGGCAACAGCACCCTTGTAGGTAAAGCGTTTCCAGTACAGTGCAAGTATGATCACGGGTCCGAATGCGGCACCGAACGCACCCCAGGCACATTCAACCAGTGCCATGATGCCGGCATTGTTGGGACTTAAGGCTATAAGCAGGGATACAACCGAGATAACCACAACCACGATCCTGCCTGCCAGAAGCATTTCCCTGTCTTCCGCTTTCTTTCTGACCATTTTCTTATACACATCCGACACCAAGGCGGAGGACGATGCAAGCAGCTGGGAATCCGCAGTACTCATGGATGCTGCAAGGATAGCGGAAAGAAGCAGTCCGCCTAAAAATGCAGGGAAAAGATTTCTGACCATTGTAATAAATACTGTACTCTGCCGGCCTTCCTCAAGGTATGATCCCAGATATTCATGTGCAACCAGTCCGACTACTGTTGCCATCAAAAGGATTATCGTAGTCCAGATGATACCGGTGACCCTTGATCTCTTCATTTCCTTTTCTGAACGGATAGCCATGTATCTTACAAGGATATGAGGCATTCCGAAATATCCGAGACCCCAGCCGAACCCGCTTAAAATGTCCGATATGCTTTTCCAGTCAAATTTTCCGCTTGAAAGCATATTATAATAATTGTCGTCTGTAACAACCTGCGCCATCGGGGTAAAATCCGCTTTTCCCATTGCAATGACAGCTATGATGGGCGCTGCCATTATCGCGGCAAGCATCATCAGTCCCTGGATAAAGTCAGTCCAGCATACTGCGTTAAAGCCTCCGAGGAATGTATAGATCAGTATGATCACCATTGCTCCTATCATGATCGGAACCTTTTTATCATCTTCCAGTCCGAATACTGTCTGGAACAGTGTTCCGCAGGCAGTAATGCTTGATGCTGCGTATACACAGTAAGCCACAGTGAACACGATCGCACTGATGACCAGAAGCAGCGGGTTTTTCGTCTTAAATCTGTTTGTAAGGAACTGCGGGATCGTGATCGAATCATCAGCGATAATTGAAAACCGCCTCAGTTTGGGCGCCACAAATATCCACGCCAGTATAGTCCCTGCCAAAAGACCTATCGATATCCATACCTGCCCCATACCGTACAGATAAATCGACCCGGGCAGCCCCATAAGAACCCATGCGCTCATATCCGAGGCTCCCGCCGACAATGCGGCAACCAGACCGTTCATATTCCTGTTTCCCAAGAAATATGACTTGTCTCCGCCCGTTTCCTTCCTGCCCCTGATAAAGAAGAAAACGCCGATAGCCAGCACCGTAACCAGATAGATCACAAATGCCAGAATTTCCTGTGTGTTTCTGCTCATAGAAAACTTACCTCCCTTTTTCATAAATCCGATAAACAACTTCGAAATCCATTCTAACAGATAGTTTTCTATAAGAAAAGTTTATTTACAAAAAATGATTTTTTCTTTTGCTTACCGAATTTCAAAAATAAGATAAATTATAGTGAATTTGATCATCTGTACTATTAATGTCTTCTCACGTGTTAGTTTTTGCTAACCTAAAGTGGGCATATGTCAATACCCGGACAAAAAACATTCCCCTGTTTGAAGGCGCTTCTTTCGAGGCAAAGTGCGATCACTACCGGCATGATTACTCCGCAGCCGTAGCGGGGGAGTCTGTGGCCGATATGTGTGTAGCCATGATGAAGCAGGCGATCGGTGCATCGACCTATGACAAGGATGCAGGGGGGGGAATTCTTCTGCGGATATACCGCGGATGTCGTAAAAATCGCATTCGGAGGCGAGGACGGAACCGCAGAGTTAACGGAAGGAACAAAGACCGCCCCGGATGTAAATACTGACCCAGTTATTGAAATGCCCGGTCAATAGCGATATAATTTAACACCGTAAGGGGGAATTTGTCATGAGTTGTTTTCGCTTTGGAAGGAAAAGGCTTTTAGCCTTTTTATGTGTAGTCTTATATATGCTGAGTCTGTCTGGCTTCGGAACCGTCGGCGTACATGCGTCGGAGGAAGAAGACCATACCCTGAACAGCTTTTTTTACGAGTCTATCCTTAATCACACAAATTATTCGATGATCGTCTATGACGCATCAAACGGTTTGATGAATTCTTCGGCAAATGCGATAGCCGAAACGAAGGACGGGTTTATCTGGATAGGAGTTTCGAACGGCCTGATCAGATATGACGGCGGATCGTTTGAAAGGATAGATCCGACAGGAAACATATCAAATGTATTATCACTCTATGCGGATTCCTCGGACAGACTCTGGGTCGGCACATATTATAGCGGAGCTGTTGTTATATCAGGGAATGACGCGAAAACATATGACAGAACGACCGGTCTTGAGTCTCTTTCGGTAAAGGCGATCTCGGAAGACAAGAACGGAAACATATATCTGGCTACGAATGAGGGTATCGGTGTTGTTGCGGCAAAGGACGGACAGCTGTCAATGATGGCAGATGAGCGTATCAGCGGCAATAGCATCAGGACATTCAAAAGAAGCGAACAAGGCGCGGTTTACGGGTTAACGGCTTCCGGAGACGTAGTGTTATTTTTGGACGGACGTGTAACTGATTTCTTCCCTGCAGAAAGTTTTCCGGACGGACAGCCTACTGCGATCCTGCCCGACCCTGAAGTGCCTAACGGTTTCTATGCCGCTGTCGCCGGCTCCGAAGAATTGATCTACTGCAGTACAGAAGACGGAGAACTGTTCTTTGACGTTATCGCCGAGAACATATACAGAGTGAATTCGATCGAGCTGATCGGCGGGGGGTTCTGGCTCGGACGCGAATACGGAACGGAATTCATCTTTGACGATGAAGTTATTGATATTATTCCGGGACTGAGCAGTAGTGTAGAAAACATTCTGATCGATTATCAGGGGAATATCTGGCTTACGTCTTCCCAGCAGGGCGTCATCAAGCTTACGGTTAACCGTTTCTATGATTATTATGAGCATCTGCTTGAAGGCATTGAACAATATGCACCAAATGTTTCCCTGGTTGCTGTTAAGGATGATTATTTATTCATAACAGAAGGCAGCCGCTTTACGTCAATATATGATATCAACGATCCGGAGAGTCTGTTTTCAGATAATACATGCCTGGTTGAATATCTGGTCAATACCAAAGGTGAAAGAACCCCTGCCGATAATCTTGAGCATATTCTGAGTGATAAACTGGTTAACAGCTACGTGACAGACAGTCATGGGAGAATATGGATATGCGGTGCCGGCGATTACCCGCTGCTCTGCTATAACGGAGAATACGCGGAGTCGTATTCTGTTTCGGACGGATTGCCCTCGGATGATGTCTATACGGTGATCGAACGCGCGGACGGCAGTTATGCGGCGGCATGCGAAGGCGGTCTGGCGCTTATCTCGGACAATAAAGTCGTTAATGTCTTCACCAAAGACGCTTTTTATGGTGCCGATGCCGTAACGCTTGCGGAGAACGCCGCGGGAGAGCTGGTCATAGGAACGGACGGAGAGGGTCTGTTCATACTTTCAAAAGACGGTCTGACACATATCGGCAGTGCCGACGGGCTTCCTTCCGACGTAGTGCTGAAGGTAAAAAAAGACAAAACGCTCGATACGATATGGATCATTGCGGGTGATTCCGTCGCATACATGGATTCCGGCCGTAAGATCACCACAGTCAGCGGCTTCCCCTATACAGACAACTATGATCTGTTCGAGAATGACAAAGGTGATATGTGGTTCCTGGGAAGCAACGGTATTTACGTAGTGCCTAAGAACGGGATGCTGGAAAACCGTGAGATCAGTGCGATCCATTACGGTCTCGATAACGGACTGTTATTCCCGATCATGCCGAATTCCCAGAGTTTTCTTTCGAATGAAGGAGAACTGTATATAGCGGGGCAGAAGGGTATCATCAATGTAAATATAAACGAGAACATCCGGTATTACGATTCGATCAAGATGAGCGTTCCGTATGTCGATGCGGACGGTACGAGGATATATCCCGATGAGAACGGCACATTTGTGCTGGAGCAAGGAGTAAAGAGGCTGACCGTATACAGTTATATCTGCAACTATACGCTTGCCGAACCGGTCATTACCTACAGACTCGCCGGCTTTGAGGATACGGAAAATACCGCAGAGGGCAGAGGAAGCGTACAGGCGGTATATACGAACCTGAAGGGCGGAGAATACTCTTTCACGATCAATCTGTCGGATACTCAGAACGGTTATAAAAACGCCGTAACGGTGAATATTGTCAAGAAACTCGCGCTGTTTGAGCAGCTGTGGTTCAGGATCGCGGTCATCGCGGCTGCGGTTGCTGTAGTTGCGGCAGTGATAACCCTGATCTACCGTCATAAGCTGAAGCTATACAGTAAAAAGGCGGAAGAGAACAAAAAGCTCGTCAGTGAGATCGTCGAATCCTTTGCAAAGGTTATCGATATGAAGGATAAGTACACGAACGGCCATTCCACGAGAGTTGCCGATTATACCGTGATGCTTGCCGAGGAGCTCGGATATGACCGTGAAACGATCGATAAATACAGAAATATCGCACTGATGCATGATATAGGTAAGGTCGGTATACCCGTTGATGTGCTCAACAAACCGGGTAAGCTTTCCGATGATGAATATCATATAATACAGACGCATTCGCCTCTCGGATACGATACCCTTAAAGGCATCAGCATAATGCCCGATCTCGCGGAAGGCGCAAGGTCTCATCATGAGAGGCCTGACGGCAAGGGATATCCCCGCGGGCTCAAAGGGGACGAGATCCCTCGTGTGGCTCAGCTTATTGCTGTTGCGGACACGTTTGACGCAATGTACTCGAACCGTCCTTACAGAAAGCGCATGAACTTCGAACGCGCGGTATCGATCATACAGGAGAATTCGGGCACGCAGTTCGCAACGGATGTGGTCGATGCTTTCATGAGACTGGTAGAAAAAGGCATACTGAAGCCCGCAGACGACGATAACGGCGGCGGAACCACCGAGAATATCGATAATATCAGAAAGAGCGATAATGTTTAAAAAGAAGGGATCCCTGGCGACCCTGACATCATGAGGTGCATAATCACGGTACTGTTCCGGCAGAGCATCTCCTTCGAGTATCAGCTTCTGTGCTGCGGTCGCCTTCTTTACCGATCCTATCAGTCTTGCGTTCGTTTTACACAAATCTCGGTATCTTTAAATACTGTTACATTGTCGTCTCTGCTCATTGTTTCCTTTCCCTGACTTCCGGCATATTCTATCCGATGTTGGAACACCCCTGATCCAAAGCAGCACTGAAACTTTTGTTCCCAGGTGGTTGTTCTCCCGCGTTTTTACTGTCTCGTATGCTTGTGAACTGCCTGTTAGTATAGTAGACTAAGGGCTCACGCCCTTAGCCCCTCTCAGATCCGTGCGTGCGGCTTGCCCGCACACGGCTCCTCACAGCAACATTCACTCTAATATAGCGCATAGTAAATCTTAGGCTTCGCAAGAGGGTA
>JAILIQ010000084.1 GCA_024695205.1 Lachnospiraceae bacterium | reverse complement strand
CAAGCTCTTTCTCAGCCGCCTCGATATCCATTTTGACATGTGCAAGCTTGTCAGCAGGAATGTTCATAGACTCAAGAACCTTGTCATCACGCTCAAAGATCTTGATAGCATACCATCTCTGCTGTTCCTCGGGAATATCATGAACTATGGCCTCTTCAATATGTGCGATCGCATGCTCAACAGGGCCCGAGAAGGTGTGCTGCGGAATTGTCTTTGTATTCTTTGCGGCATCAATTGCCACATCAGCAGCCTCAAGGATACCGTCCTCCTTCAGCGCCGAGATCTCTACAACCTTGCAGCCTAGCTGTCTTGACAGTTCCTTAATGTCGATCTTGTCGCCGTTTTTCCTTACGATATCGATCATGTTGATAGCTACAACGACCGGGATCCCGATCTCTGTCAGCTGTGTTGTCAGGTAAAGGTTACGCTCCAGGTTGGTTCCGTCTACGATATTAAGGATCGCATCCGGACGTTCTCCCAAAAGGTAATTTCTAGCTACAACCTCTTCAAGTGTGTACGGAGATAACGAATAAATACCGGGAAGATCGGTGATCGTTACATCATCATGTTTTTTCAGCTTTCCTTCCTTCTTCTCGACCGTTACTCCGGGCCAGTTTCCTACAAACTGGTTTGAGCCGGTCAACGCGTTGAACAGTGTAGTCTTACCACTGTTTGGATTTCCCGCAAGTGCAATTCTCAGACCCATCTTTAAGTCCATCCTTTCCTTAATCTGTTTATTCTGTTTGTTATTATCTTTTTGTTTTCTCTGTCTGCTTTGATCGTAGCATTTCGGTAACTTAATGCTAACCATAACATTGTAATACGCTGCTAACTGTCTATTTCACTTCGATCATCTCAGCATCTGCCTTTCGAAGAGAAAGTTCGTAGTTCCTTACCGTCACTTCTATCGGATCGCCGAGAGGTGCAACCTTGCGCACATACACGGCAGTGTTCTTCGTAATGCCCATATCCATTATGCGGCGTTTTACCGCGCCTTCTCCATGAAGTTTAACAACTGTTACAGTTTCTCCGATCTTCACGTCTCTTAATGTCTTCACTTTTGCTCCTCCTCTTTCAGACCATGATCTTTCTTGCCAGCTCGTCACTGACTGCCACCCTGCTTTCCTTGACCTTTACGATAATGTTCCCGTTAAGTGTGTTTACTATGCTGACCTCCCCGCCAACATTAAACCCAAGATCTTCCAGATGTTTCTTAACCTCGGGACTCCCGCCGATCTTCTTGATTATCTGCGGCTTTCCCGTTTCTGCATAATTCAGAGGCATCATAGCTTCCTCCTGCTTATTAGTATTAGCCTTTGCTAACCAATGATCAAAATAAATAGTTAGCACCTTCTAACCAACGCCAATTATAATTAGCCTATGCAAACTTGTCAAGTATTTTTTTAATAAAATTTTAGATTTATTTTGTAATTTCTTCTTGAATGGGGTTTTTTCTTATGATAAGCTTATGCTAATAGTACTGATAAATAAGGAGAGCGATCGTTATGGCACTGCAGGAATCCGGTGAAATGTATCTTGAAACTATATATGTTCTTTCGCAGAAATCAACTACCGTCCGCGCTATAGATGTTGGCGAATATATGGGTTTTTCCAAGCCTTCCGTCAGTCGTGCCCTGGGATTGCTCAAAGAAGAAGGGCTCGTAAAAAAGGATAAAGATGGTTACCTTAAGCTTACCGAGGCCGGAGAGATACTTGCGAAACGTATTTATGAGCGTCACACCGTGCTTACTAAAATGTTTACAGATCTGGGTGTTGACGAAGAAACGGCCGCTGAAGATGCCTGCCGGGTTGAACACTATATCAGCGACAAAACTTTTGACGCCATAAAGGCACATATAAAAAAGTACGGGTTGAAAAAGTAAATGAATAAGTACAAATTATCAGCTAAATTAAACAAAATAACAGCCTATAGACAATTGTGCCTATAGGCTGTTGTGTTCTTATTGAACCTCATTTTCCTGAAGTCTATTGTATTTTTCTTTATCTTGCCGGATCTTTATTATTTTGATTCCAACCCACATATGATACTGCTCCACCTCAACCCGCATTTTGCCTGGCTGAAACCTTTTTTGAACACAGGCACAGCCTTACCGCCCCAGGAGCTGTCGTCATAGCCTTCAGTATGCTCCACAATTCCGTTGTACGTATTGTCGCACCAGTCCACATAATCCGGGCTATAGCCGAGCCACTTCAGAACATTGCCCAAGCATTCCGAGCGAGGGCATATACTGCGATACCACCCACGACATCCACTCGGATTATTCCGAAGTGCATATCATAGATAAAGGTGCCGATATGACCGATTTTCGGATCCTTTCAGACTGTGAGACCGGCGATATAGTTATAACCAACGACGGCGGCCTCGCATCAATGGTCTTATCCAAGCGCGGAAGGGCGATCAACACCTACGGAAGACCCTATACCCTATACCAATGAAATGATCATGACTGTACTGACAGCGCGGCATCTTGGCCGTAAAATGCGCCAGAACGGCACGCATAAGTCTTTTGTCAACAGAAAGCTTGAAAAACGGGATTTCGGAGCGGAACTGCTGGCAATGATCAGACAGTCTTTGAAGGACACAGATAAAGCTAATTCATGAACCATCTCATAAACACAGATGTAATAATCTAAAAAGACCGGCATCAAAATTCATTTCAGATTTTGTCGGTCTTTTACTCTTTATATCACAAACAACCTTAACCGAAAATTTTCGGAATCAATCATCCCTTCAGCCTTTTCAGCCAGGAACAGGCCAGCTCTATCCATATCTGACAGCACGGCTCTATCTCCGACCCGTTTCTGCTGACTGTCCGCTCATCTGCAAGCGCGAGGCCGTGTCCTCCTGTCGGGAAAATGTGCATTTCAGTATTTATGCCATGCTCTTTAAGTGCCTGTGCAAACAAAAGAGAATTCTCCACCGGTACACTTCCATCAGTCCATGTATGCCATAGAAATACAGGCGGGACATGCTCATTGACACGCTTTTCAAGCGAAACCCTTGCAAGCACCACCGGATCATCCTTTTTATCACGAAGCAGATTTTCAAAAGATCTGCGATGAGCTTTTTCTCCTGAGCTGATAACAGGATAGGCAAGCATGAGCCCTCCGATCCTTAGTTCCTCACGGCTCTTCCCCGTCATTGATGACAGCTCGTCATACCAGGTGCATGCGTAATGTGCAGCAAGATGTCCGCCTGCGGATGCTCCCCATAAAACAATCTTCGATTCGTCTATGTGCCACTCCCCGGCGTTTCTGTGCAGGAGTGATACTGCTTCTGCCACCTCCAGCCTTGCGGCGGGCTCTACGGAAAACTTCAGGAAAGCTCCGTCATGTTGGGTATCCAGGGAATAATCTGCTGAAGAATAATCCAGAACTGCTGCATGAAAACCCTGTGCCATAAAGGCAAGTGCAATCGGTTCAGCTTCCCGGTCACTTTTATAAGCGTACCCTCCTCCCGGCAGGATCAGCACCAAAGGTCTGTCTTCTACCCTGATACTCGGACTATACGAGTGCAGGTAGGTCTTCAGGACGGCTTTCTGTTCCGGAAACTGCCCGGTCGTAATATCAAACATTTCGTTGTACATAGTCTATACTTTTTATACTATTCCCTTCCTCATTCGAATGCACTCGAAACATCCGCTTTTTTCAACTTTATCTCCGACAATCACAAATCCATTTTTCTCATAAAAGCCTACCGCTGTCGTTCTGCTATCCACATCGATAGTAGAATAACCAAGTTCACGGATCCAGTCCTCAGTCTCTTTTATCAGTCTGTTTCCCAGACCCTTATTACGGTATTCAGGAAGGACAACAACGCGTCCAAGCATCACCGTATCGGAATTCAGCTCATAGAACCGCGCCGTAGCAACAGGATATTCATCATCCAAAATGACAATATATTTGGTTCCGTCCCCATCATGATCGTCGAACTCTTCCCGAAGGCTGATATGATGCTGACGGTTCATTCCCTGAATTCTGACCGAATAGGATCCGGCGCGCTGCCATTCCTCTTCGGCGCGTAACACACTGAACATCTGTGGTTATTCCTCACTTTTCAAATATAATAAACATAGTTTTCTTTTCTCGGGGCCGGATCCTTCGCAGGTTCCGCAGCATATCCGAGTGCACAATGGCCGATGCCCTCATATTCTCCTTCGATGCCGAGTTTTTTAAGGATATCCTTACCAAAATCAGTCTCAAACTCTTCCTTGGCTCTGTGGATCCATATGCTTGCTACGTCCAGGCTTTCTGCAGCATTCATAAGATTACCCATGACCAGTGATCCGTCATACATAAAGGTACGTACTGCTTTATTGGCGAGTACGATCAAAATAACAGGCGCACCGTAAAAAGGATCAAAGCCCTCCGGCCAGCCTCCGATTTTTCTGTTCGCCTCCGATATCTCATCACGCATCTTTTTGTCAGTTACCGCAATGATGATCGGGCTCTGTTTTCCCATACCAGTCGCTGCAAATGTTCCTGCTTCAAGGATTGCTTTCAACTCATCTTCCTTCACCATATCCGGCTTAAACTTCCTGCAGCTTCTTCTTGATTTCAATACTGTTAAGACATCATTCATCGGTTAACCCCTCCTGTAGATTCCAAGAATTTACGCTAATCATCTGTTTCTTGGCAATTAACATCTATCAATTCATCAGCTTCGACATCTATAATGTCATTTTTGATATCTTCAAATAACTGTTCAGCTTCTGCCTTTTCTTAAAGAACATGCAAATACCTCACTTTCTGAAGCATCAGACTCTTTTCTTCATCATGTATTCAACCAGGTAGCACGGAATGCTCCCAACCGCATAACATACAAGATCAACAACGGAAAAACTGGCTCCGAGAAGTATAAGTGCATAACTGTTGTGAATTCCCAGCTTGTTGCATATTCCCCATAGCTGCAGGAATTCAACGCCAAAGGCGATCAACAGGATAACACTCGGAAGAACAAACCATTTTGAAGGGCGATCGATAAATAATGCTCTATATAACGCATACAGGAATATCACTACCAGCACATCTCCCAGATAGTTGCGGATCCAGCCTGATGCATAAAATGCTATCACAATCTCCGCAATCAAGAGAACAAGTGCGGTAATTGCAAATATCAGCCGCAATTTCTTTTTATTCATGTTTTTCTCCATCGGCAACTGCAAGTTCTTTTGCAACTTCTTCCATCCCCATCTTCTTCACGAGATCCCCGTAGCTTTTGTCATACTGCGCTTTGGCGATCGCTCCCCGTTCCAGGAATTTGTCGAGCGTATCCTTTTGGTTTAGGAATAGCTCTCTTTTCTTCATATCCATCCTTCATCCCCGCCTGTTATAGCCAGGCTCAACAGAGTATCATATTTTTCAACATCTTCGCCTTCAAGCATCTGGAGCAGCCTTGCACTTTCCTTTATTTCGGGCATATCATCACACGGACCGATCTCCATGTCCGGCTCCTCACCGCAATACGGGCATACGATCGCCGGCGCAATCCTTATATCAAGAAAGCGGTTCCCGCACTCAGCGCATTCATAGAATCCGCATTTTTCAGTTCCATCAGGTACGTAATACATTGGAATACTCCCTTCTTATCATGAGAATCTCCTATCTTACTGTTCTCGTAAATCTGCACCTCGGATAGTTCGAGCATCCGAAAAATTTCCCGAACTTCCCATTCTTCTCGATCAGTTTTCCGCCACAGTCCGGACAAACAGTAGGATTATTTTTTTCCTTGGAACTTCCGCAGCTGTCTGTTCTGCCTTCAGCCTGTCTTTTTTATTCGCTGAGCACTCCTTGCAAGTACCAAGGTTGACACGTCCCGTACCGCCATATTGTACGAATTCAATTTCTTTGGCGATCTTGCCGCAATACTCGCATCGGATCGATCCAGCGGTTACCATCAGCATCCCTTACCTGTGTTACCTGTTGTTCAAGGCCTGCTTCCAGATTTCTTTTAAAATCCTCTTCCCGTTGGCGTTTTTCCTCGGCCTTTTTCTCTTCTGCTATTCTGTGCTGCTCGGCAAGCTGTTTGCGCTTTTCCTCGGCTTCTTCAGCTTCTTTTCTTTGTTGTTCAAGCCATTCTTCGCGTCTTTTCTCAGCTTCTTCTGCCTCTATCCTTTGTTGTTCAAGCCATTCTTCGTGCTTTTTACGCCGTTCTTCTTCTCTTCGTTGTTCTTCCTCGGCCTGTTGTTTCAGATATGCCTCACGCTGTCTTTCTGCCTCTTCACGTCTTGTCTTTTCTGCTTCAATCGAAGCCTGAAAGGACAGCCTGCTCGTGGAGTGAAGCTCCTCTAACGATTTCCCCTTGAAAGATATCTGTCCCTGGTCTTCTATACGATAATCCTTCAGAAGACCGTCGGAGAATTCAATCTCCTGCCACAGTCCGTCTAGATCAGGTGCATAGAATACAGCCTTCATTTTGGCTTTGTCATATTCAATCCCGTCAATAGCCAGGAGCAAACAGTATTCCTGCCGATTCTGTATTTTCATTAAAGCTTCCGGATACTGTCCTTCGGCGCCTCCGTTCATGAAATCCACAATATGAATTATCCGGATCCCATGGGAATTATCTTCAAGGATAGACAGCTTTTCATCAGACAGATTAATGCGCTCATGGCTGTAATTCAAAGCTATCCTTCGTTCTCTCGATATGAAAGTAAACTCATATCTCCTATTACTGTCACTTAGGGAACATATCGGAACACGGGACTCTAGATCTGCCGCATGCAGATTATCATCCAGCCAGCACTTTAAGACAATTTTCGAATCAACAGATGTTCGTCCTTCCGTGACCAGTTGGCATTCCTTTTCATATTCGGAATCCTTTATTCTGAAATGCTGCTCACGAAGGTTCTTATCCCCTGCCACAAGAACAAGATTGGCACCACAGCCACAGGGGCAGTATAATTCATTGTTTTGACTCTTTTTTCTGAGCTCTTTAAGTTTGTCCGGTATGTTTATCTGCTTACCGTTTATAACAGTAAATATCGACTCAATACCGATATATTTACCGTTACACAATGCAACAGTTCTCTGCGCCATATGGTTTTACCCTCCGTATGCCGTATCCAATACCAAAAGTGCTTACTTAACCTTCTCAAACTCTACGATCTCTTCCAGCCCACAGTCCAAAATCGTACACAGCTTATCCAGTGTCTCGGTACTGACAGGCTGGTTGTGTTTCAATCTGGAAATCGTGGAGTTGCTGATGCCCGAAACGATCAGTCTGTACTGTGTAACCCCTGATTTTTTAAGGTATTCCCACAATCTGTCGTATTTGATCATAGCCTTATTTTCTCCTCTTGCTTTTTATAATATTATGCCCTATAATCTCTTTTAAGAATAGTGCGTTTATATCGACAATATCCTAATAACGACAATATAAGGAGAGCTCTTTATGGACATAGATTATATCGATGTCGGGATGCGGATCAGGTATTTCAGACGGCAGAAAAGGATCAGCCAGGAAGAGCTTGCCTTCCGTATTGAGAGCACCGCAGCATATATCAGCAGCATAGAATGCGGCAAGAAAAAACCAAGTCTCCAGAAACTCGTCCAAATATCCGAAGTGTTGGGTGTAACCGTCAATGATTTCATCTACACTACGGCAGCATCTAGCCCGCAAAGACTCGGGGAACTTGCCCGGCTCAGCTTCTGAAAAGCAACCGATACTGACACAGAAGTTTTCAAAAATAATACAAACTTATATCACAGAATGACCGATAGAGAAATTCTCTACCGGTTATTTTTTTTGTTGTTAACCGTGAGTATATATTTTTAACCGTGAGAATATGGTGAAAAAACATAAATAATATTATTTTTGTATCACCGCGGAAAACAAAAAAGGAAAGCACCGAATGAAAACAAGAAACGAAAGGGATCGTAATGGATAACCAGAAAGATACGAAAGATATAAAAAGCATGCGATTTTGTCCTTTCATCTGTTATGTAATTGGTTTGACCGGGAGCTGTGCTCCGGCAGTTCTTAAAAATGAGCATGAAAAAAAGCCCTGGACTGTCAGTTCGTACGCAGCTGACAGCTGGGCTTATGATTCTCATACCCTCGTGTGGATAAAATATAATAGAAAAACGAATGAAGATTTTCACCGGATGTCCACCAGGTGTTCCTCATTCGTTTTTCCATTCTAATAATATCACGGCCGTATATAGAAGTAAAGGTACAAGAGTGGTCAAAACTGGTAAACATCTGGTCATAAGTGGTCAGGACTGGTCAAAAGTGGTCAAAATCTGTCACAGCTAAAAACGCATTTGGGAAATGGATATGGAAATCTATGCATAATCTATTTCATATGATTTGAAATCATGTTATAATCAGATAGTTTAACAATCATGAGAAAGTCAGTTTTAAGGTATTGAATATGGAGATTTGAAATGAACAGTAATCATGAGGAATACATGAGAAGATGCTACGAATTAGCTATCAGCGCAGGTAAGAAGGGATTC
>JAILIQ010000067.1 GCA_024695205.1 Lachnospiraceae bacterium | reverse complement strand
ATTGAATTCAGGTCCGTACATGCCAAATACCAGAACAACCACTACGGCTGTCAGATATATAAGCCATCTGAATACAATTCCCTGTTCGGCGATGGTCTCTCTGAGCTTCACACCGCGTTCCTGCAGGATGCTGACCACGATCAGCACAAGTGTTGCAACGAACAGCAGGAACATATTTCTCCTGTCGATTCCCATTGTGTAGATCCCATCAATGTCAAGATCCACATCTGTACATATCTTGCCGATAATATGAAGCGCTGCCACAAATCCGGGTGCACGGACCAGTATCTTTGAAATACCTGTGATCATAAAGGTCCTGACGATCCTGAACAGCTTCCAACTGAAGCGTTCTTCATTGATCTTCAGTTTTTCTGTCATCTTCTTGAACAAAGGCTCCAGCGCAACGCTAAGGGCAACCAGCGTTGCATTGTAAAGACCGAAGGCTACATACTGATAGCTGGCTCCATGCCAGATACCTATCAGAAGAAAGACTGTAAATGTAGTGATGACCGAAGTCACGACCTTTGCAGCCTGATTGTCCTTCTTTGCCTTAACCTTCTTACTGATATTTGAAACAAACTTGGAGAGCATGATGGGGTAGAAAACATATTCACGCATCCATTCCCCAAGGGTCTTGTGCCATCTGCGCCAGTATTCAGCCAATGACTGTGAAAAATAAGGTCTCTCAAAATTCTTGGGCAGATCTATACCCAGCATCTGCGCGGCACCTATGGTAATATCTATGCCTCCGGAGAAGTCAGCATATATCTGCAGCGCATAACCAAGCATACCCACAAACAGCATCGTTCCGGAATATTGATCGTATGAAGCGGAAAAAACGGTGGCTACAAAGGGTGCAACCCTGTCAGCTATCACAAGTTTCTTGAAAAAGCCCCACAGCATGAGCTGGGCACCGAATTTGAGATTGTTATATTCAAGCTTGTGTCCCTCGATAAGCTGGGGTCCTACCTGATCGTAGCGATTGATCGGTCCCTGTATCACGGACGGGAAGAATGATACGAACAGTGCCAGTTTTCCGATATTTCGCTCAGCCTCGTATTTTCCTTTGCCTATATCGATCAGATATCCCATCGACATGAAGGTATAGAAGGAAATGCCGAGCGGCACAAGTATCTTCAGAGTCGGGATAGAACCGTTTTCACTGAAAAGGGATATAAACGAATTTGCTCCCGAGATCAGGAAATTCAGATATTTAACAACGATCAGGGCTCCGAGATCGATAAGGACCGCTATTGTCTTTACCCTGTTGATCGAGGCTGTGACAGCCTTTTTCATCTCCTGCTTCTCTTCACGCGACAAAGCCGGATCCGCTGCAAGCTTCTCCTTGTATTTGTCACGTTTTTTCTGCATTATCATGGCTCCCGT
Source organism: Lachnospiraceae bacterium (assembly GCA_024695205.1). GTDB lineage: Bacteria > Bacillota > Clostridia > Lachnospirales > Lachnospiraceae > RUG11977. The sequence goes on along the minus strand of JAILIQ010000067.1, from coordinate 1,433 downwards.
ATAGGTTACGATCGTCGTTCCGATAATGAAGAAAACCTGTTTGATGCCGTCTATCAGGTAAAATGCGTAACTGGCTGCCAAAAGGACACACCAACGAACCCTTCTGGGTACACAGTAATAAACAAGTATCACCAGTGCCAGAAAGGCTAAAAACTCAAAACTTGAATAGCTCATGAAACCTTAGACCTCATTCATTTTTCTTTCTATAAGTTCATAGATGGCCTTTGCGCTGTTGAAATTCTCGGGAGTAAGGTCCGTAACGTCAAATTCCACGTCATAAGCGTCCCTGAGTTCCGTAACAAGTCCGACTACATCAAAAGAATCAAGCAGACCGCCGTCAACGAGGCTGTCTTCATTCTCAAAATCGATGTCGTCGCGAATGCCCTTTAAAATATTCAATAATTCTTCCATAACCTTCCTCCTGCCGGCATAACGCCGAATGATAATTTAGTGAGTAATAACCCATTCTTTTATACCCGAATTTGGCTTAAGATACAACCTTATTTTTAATAAAAGAATTATTTTCGGCGTTTGACAGGCAAATTACGCTTTGTTATCTTTTATATGAAGAACTGTATTTTGCAATGACCAAACAGGAGGTTACCGCCATGGCTGTTTTATTGAAAGGCGCACCCGTTGCGACCGCTATAACCGAATCCCTTATTCTCCGTCGTGAGGCACTTAATCAAAAAGGCATTTCCCCGAAGCTTGCGATCCTTCGCATCGGAGAAGGTGAGAGCGATCTGGCCTACGAACGTGCCGCAATGAAGCGCTGCGAAAAGATCGGGATAGAAGTGACCGGTATCATACTTCCGGATAAAGCCCCGGAGGATGCGGTCCTTGCAGAGATCGAGAAGATCAACCGCGATCCTTCGATCCACGGATGCCTGATGTTTCGTCCGCTTCCCCGCCATCTGAACGAACATCGCATCTGTGAAGCCCTCGCTCCCGAAAAAGATGTCGATTGTATGACGGAAAAATCCCTTGTTCATGTATTCACCGGGAGCGGAACCGGTTTCGCTCCCTGCACTGCCGAAAGCTGTATCGAGATCCTGGATCACTACGGCTTCGATCCTTCCGGCAAAAATGTGGCTGTCATCGGGCGCAGCCTTGTGATCGGCAAGCCGGTCTCCATGCTGCTTCAGTCACGTAACGCAACTGTTACAATGTGTCATTCAAGAGCCGTAGGCACCGCAGAGATCTGCAGAACCAAGGACATAGTGGTCGTGGCTGCCGGTCATGCCGGAATACTCACCCGCGATTACACCAACCCGGATCAGGTCATCATAGATGTCGGTATCAATGTTGATGCTTCCGGCAATATGTCGGGCGATGCCGACTTTAATGATGTCGAACCTGTCTGCAAAGCCATCACTCCCGTCCCCGGAGGTGTCGGTTCCGTCACAACCGCCGTCCTGTGCAAGCACCTCATA
>JAILIQ010000035.1 GCA_024695205.1 Lachnospiraceae bacterium | reverse complement strand
AATATGAACCGATATCATGAGAATGGTTTTGGGCTCTGGGCTGTATGTTTGAAAGATACTAGAGAGATGATTGGTGACTGTGGATTGACACTTCAGAATATTGATGGGAAGATGCTTCCTGAGATTGGTTATCATATCCGCTCAGATCATCAGCGAAAAGGTTATGCTAAGGAAGCAGCAACTGCTGTACGAGACTGGGCGTTTGCAAACACGGATTACCCTGCACTCTATTCATATTGCAAATATACAAATGTCGGGTCTTATAAGACTGCAGAATCTATAGGTATGCATTTCGAGAAGGAATACCCGGATCCCGAAAACAAAATCACTCATGTCTCGGTAATCTTTCGTGAAGAGACGACAGTCGCATAAATTCTTTAGGTTAGAATCAACCATTATGACCGACATTAGCACTTTTCTTATAGATTTAACGGTGCTATTATTATCATAGACAAGTGAGAGGTAGACAAAAGCCACTCACTTGTTTTTCTTTTGCAGAAGAATAGGAAGCAGATTTAAGAGCAAGCTTTCTATGGAAGTGGTTTCTGCAGAGAAGAATTAGTTGTTTTGCAAATGTTCTACCTGTAAAGAACTTCGGACAGGCTGGTGAGAGATAATAAGAGGTCGGATTACATGAACAAATTGTTCCGTAATCCGACCTCTTATTATTTTTCACCAGCCGTCACTAAGCCAGCCGTCACTAAGCCAGCCGTCACTAAGCCAACCTCGCCTTATTTATCAAGCTTTTCGATCACCTGGGCGAGACTGATGCCCTGCTCAGAAGCTATGCGTGCCAGATCGTCATATTCGTACTTGGATCGTTTGATTCCATAGCCTGAAGAAGTCTTGCGTCTGACAGGTCCGAAGGGGGTATCGACAGTAACTGATTTTCTGTCCAAAACATAGCGTCCCATTTCACATTTTCTGATGCCAAGCGTGGTTGTGTGTTTGAAAATAAGTTCAACGATCCTGCGTATGTCATCATTCTTGCATAATACACGGATAAGCGTACCGGGGCGTCCCTTCTTCATTCCGATAGGGATCGTGTAAACGTCAAGGGCGCCGCCTTCAAATAAGCGGTCAACCGCAAAGCCTATGCTTTCGGCGGTCATGTCATCAACATTGCATGATAATTCGGTTACCGTATCGGTTTTATCCTGTGTTTCTCCGAGCATCGCACGAACACAGTTGGCTGCCGGGAAATCCTTTGTTCCCATGCCATATCCGATCGCAGATGTTTTCATGACAGGCATATTATCAAATTTTGTAACAAAATACTTCAATAAAGCAGCACCGGTAGGAGTGCACATTTCTCCACGGATGTCACCTGCGTAGGCGGGGATATCGGTAAGAATAAATGCTGTTGCCGGAGCAGGGACAGGGAGTATGCCATGTGCACATTTAACCTGGCCGAAACCGGTTCTGACAGGAGAAGCAATGACCGTATCGGGTGAAAGCTCATGCATCAGATAACATACAGCGGTAACATCGGCAACTGCGTCCATTGTACCAACTTCATGAAAATGAATTTCCGTTATCGGAACGTTGTGTACATGACTTTCAGCTTCCGCGATCAGTCCGAATACTTTCAAAATATCATTTCTGACAGCGTCCGGAATATCAAGATGGTCTCTTATTATATGTTCGATATCATGAAGTCCGTGATGTACATGACCGTGAGAGTGCTCATGGTCATGTGTATGATCGTGGCTGTGTTCATGCTCATGATCGTGTCCATGGTGGTGTTCGTGCCCATGCTCATGATCGTGTTCATGCTCATGATCGTGTTCATGCTCATGTTCATGATCATGCTCGTGCTCGTGCTCATGCCCGTGTTCATGTATGTGCTCATGAAAATGTGCAGACCCGTCATCGATGGAAGCGCATTCTTCAACTCCATGAACCTTCACTGTCATGTGAGTGCCTGTAATACCGCATTTTACGGAAGGAACAGCAGAAAAATGAACATCGGGAATACCTATGGAATTAAGACGGTCGATCATTTTCCGGCGATCGGGGAAAAGTTCAAGCAGGGCAGCAGTAAGCATGTCGCCTGCGGCACCCATTCCGCAATCAAGATACAGAGTTTTCATACAACTGTCCTCCTTAACTTAAATATTTTTTGATCTCCTCAACCGCTGACCGGACCATGACGTTCATATTCATGCCGGATATTCCGATCACGGTGTTGTTACACTGGTTAAATGGTATCAGTATACGTCTGGCGTTGCTTTGAGCAACGGCAACAGCCATGCGCGGAGTGATCTCTCCGAGCATGGAATCCGCAATAACGATACCAATGGGACCGACGATCACATCGGCTCTTGCTGCGGCAACAACAACCGGATTTTCACCTGTGGCGGCTTCGTCGGCCCCGGCCTTAAGCATTGCGGTTGTTGCGACACTGTTGGTTCCGACAGCGCATATGCGAACATCGGGTGTATCGGAAAACTCTTTTTTTATCTCGGAAATGAGCTGCTTTCCGATACCGCCTCCCTGGGCGTCAATAACTAAAATATTCATATGATTATTCCCATTCGATAGTACCGGTAGGCTTGGGTGTAAGATCGTACAGAACACGGTTGATGCCGTTTACTTCATTGGTGATACGGCACACGATCTTGTGAAGAAGATCGTAGGGGATCTCTTCGATCGTAGCAGTCATGGCGTCGCGTGTATTGACAGCACGGATGATGCAGGGCCACTCGAAGCTGCGCAGACCGCCTTTAACACCTACTGATTTGTAATCGGGAACGATAGTGAAATACTGCCATACCTTGCCTTCGAGATCTGCTTTTGCAAATTCCTCGCGCAGTATGGCGTCGGATTCGCGGAGAGCCTCAAGGCGGTCACGTGTGATCGCACCGGTACAGCGAACACCAAGTCCGGGTCCGGGGAAGGGCTGACGGTCAACCATATTTGACGGAAGTCCGAGAGCACGTCCTATCACACGAACTTCATCCTTAAACAGAAGCTTGATGGGCTCAACAAGACCCTCAAAATGAATGTCCTCGGGAAGTCCGCCGACATTATGATGAGCTTTTACGGGACCTGATTCAAGAATATCGGGATAGATCGTTCCCTGTGCAAGGAAGTCAACATCATCGAGTTTACGTGCCTCCTCTTCGAAAACACGGATAAATTCTTCGCCTATGATCTTTCTTTTCTTTTCGGGTTCGGCTACGCCTTCAAGCTTGTTTAAAAATCTGTCGGTCGCGTCTATATAGATAAGATTCGCATCCATCTGATTTCTGAATACTTCGATAACCTGCTCGGGCTCACCCTTGCGCAGAAGTCCGTGATTTACGTGTACACATACAAGATTTTTGCCGATCGCCTTGATAAGCAGAGCGGCAACAACAGATGAATCAACTCCGCCGGACAAAGCCAGAAGAACCTTTTTATTGCCGACCTGCTGCTTTACGGCAGCGATCTGTTCCTCGATAAAAGCGTTTGCCAGCTCCGGTGTTGTGATCCTCTGCATTGTTTCGGGTCTTACATTTGACATTTTTGAACTACCTCCGGTTAAATTTTTCTTAAAAACAGGTGTCAAGATCCTGATCTTGCTAGAAATTATAACAAATAACCCCCGACCATGTAAATAAGGATTTATATGATCGGGGTAAAAAATACAATGATCGAATGTGCGGTAAACTTATGTGCCTAAAGAAGCCGCCTGTCAGCCCTTCGGAACATAAACCCACAGATAGTACGCGGCAACAACGACTGCGGCGACCAGAGTGAGGATCACCAAAGTGATGATGTTCTTTTTTGTTATCTCAAGCTTCGTGCTGCCTGTATATGTCAGTTCCATGCGATTTGTGGCCGGAAGGAGCATATTGAAGAGAAGCACAAGGATAACGGTCTGAACAGGGAAGAGCGCGATATTTTTGGCGAGTCTCGGCCAGGTAAGGAAACGGTAGGATTTGCCAAGGACTATCCTGTAGTACCATATCATGATAGTCGGGTTGAGCAGCAGATTGCAGAAGACCGTTACGGCAAGTCTTCCGAGCATGACCCTTGTGGTTGAGAGCTTTGCTCTGTAATAGAAGAGTGCAAAGATCACGCCGCCTGCGATCTCTTCGAAAATAAACGGGAAAAAGTAAGTGCCTGACGGGAAAAGAATGGCTCCCAAGGTGTCGCTGATCGCCGATGTGACGATAGCCACAAGAGGACCGTAGATCATGGAAGCAACGGCATTGACTATGAAGCCGAACGTGATCTTAAGGTCAGGCCCGATATAGATGCTCAGCGATTTTATTGCGATACGCATCGCTGTAAGCATCGCAGCAAGTACAAGTACCTTCCAGCTCGTAAATTCACCGGCTGCAAGACGCCAGTAATCGCGGCTGAAAGGAGTTTCAAACAGTCTTCTTTTTTCTGTTTTGTCCATAAAAAAAACCTCCCTAAAAAATGGTGTGCCATGCCCATTGCAGGAAGTCAAAATGATCCGTATTTGGTCACAGCGGAATGCGGCCGGTGCATCGCAAGGAGATCCTTTTCGTCCGCGGAGCAACTTCCCGTCTCCGCGGCACTGCAGTCCGTATAACGGAACAACGCGCGCCTGCCTACTCTGATGCAAATGAATATAGCACATGAGTATATAAATGTAAAGCAGAAAGAAATTTTAGGCGGATAAAAGTTTTATAAAGCGCTTTTATTTTACGGCCGTGAGTGGTAGAATTATGCGGTAAGTGAACAAACGGAGGATATTTATCGTGAAGATTACAGGTGATAATAATTCTGAGAAGACAACACTTGAAGATGATGCGGCAATATATTCAAAAAGAGATGAAAGACCGGCTTCCGAGAGATTTAAGGATCTCAAGGGATCTGAAAAATGGCAGTTTTTTAAGGACTACGCTTTAGCCAAGATAATAGCCGGAGTCGCGATCCTTGCACTTTTGATCAGCCTGCTCTACAGCATGTTCGGACCGAAGCCGGAAACGCTGATGTATCTTGCGATCATAAACAATCCATTTGATCTTGAAAGGATAGATCGGATAACAGCCGATCTGACCGAAGAATTTGTGACGGATCCGAAAAAGGAAGAGATACGGGTCGACAGTGATTTTTATTTTGCGACGAATGAATACAATGCCAGAATGAAATTCATGACGATGACCGCGGGAAAGACTATTGATGCCGTGATTTTTCCGGCTTCTGAGTTCAGCAATTATTTTGAGGCGGAGGCCTTTGCGCCACTAGAAGAACTACTTGGAACAGACCGGCTTGAAGGTCTTGAAGAATACCGTGTATTCAATGAAGGGAAGACATATGCGCTTGATGTGACTGCATACATGAACAATCTTCTGGGCGGCGAACTCCCTGTCAAGTATTATGTTGCATGTATTTCCAATTCGAAACACAGGGATCTGTTTGAACGTCTGGTAAATTATATTTATGAGTGAACATGACCACGGGGTACATATTCACGGTCTGTAACACAGCCGGAAAGTTGCCGGGCGGCCGAGCAACCGGAAAACCTGAAACCGGAAAACCGGAAAACCGGGAAAACGGGAAAACGGGAAACCGGGAAAACGGGAAAACGGGCAACTGAGTAACTTATGTAAAGGAGTAACGGAGTAACGGAGGTCGGAACAGGTAATGGATAGTTCCAAGATTACAATAGAGGATATCGCAAGAGAGCTTAATATTTCCAAAACCACCGTTTCGCGTGCGATCTCGGGGAAGGGCCGGGTAAGCAGCGAAACGCGGGAACGTGTGCGCTCCTTCATCGAGCTGCATCATTACAGGCCGAGCGCGATAGCCAAGAGCCTCGCACAGTCGAAAACATTTAATATCGCATTTACGATGCCGGGAAAATACGGATTTATAGATATGCCGTTCTTCCAGAAATGTATGTGGGGGATAAGCAGTATCGCTTCCGAATCGGATTACGACGTGCTGCTGTGCATGATGGAGGAGGGCGATATTTCTTCGCTCAAAAGGCTGATACATAATCACAAGGTGGACGGAGTGATCATCGGAAGAACCTATGAAAATGATGCGGCAGAGAGATTCCTGCTGGCAGAGAAAGTACCGTTTGTCACTGTCGGATCGTCGGCCAATCCCGATGCAATACAGGTTGACAACGATCATTATCAGGCATGCAAGGAGCTGACAAGCGTTCTTCTGCTAAAGGGCATGAAGCAGCTTTCTCTTATAGGCGGAAGTACAAAATATATAGTAAATGCCAATCGTCTGAACGGCTTTATGGATGCTCACAGGACGATGGGAAAGCAATATCTGCCGGAACTTATAAAGACCGAAGTCGATGATCCGGCCGAGCTTGAGGCTGCGGTTGAACAGTTTGTCGCTTTGGGTTCGGACTGTATCGTATGCATGGATGATTTTGTGTGCAACCAGGTTTTGCTCAAGCTTAACAAAATGCAGGTACAGATTCCGAAACAGATAAGGATAGCTTCGTTTTACAACAGTGCCATGCTTGAAAATAACAGGCCTTCGATCACATCGCTCCAGTTTGATGCGGTCGAAGCAGGGATCAGGAGCTGCGAGATACTGATGCGCCGTATGGACGGCAAAAAGGTAAGCTCCAAAACATGGCTCGGCTATAATGTAAAGCTCAATGAATCTACATCGGTAGTCTGAAAATGATCTGACAGGGAAGTTATTTGCAGAGGTGTAAAGTTCTTCTTATGTTTGCTGTAATAGGCACGACAAAGCGCAATGAAGAAATCCGCCGAAGCTTTATTGCCGGGCGAAAAGCGTATCAC
>JAILIQ010000014.1 GCA_024695205.1 Lachnospiraceae bacterium | reverse complement strand
GGCAAAGAAAAAGAAAGATGAAGGCGGAGGCGGCGGTGGCGCACCGGCGTGGATGGCCACATTCTCCGATCTGATGAATCTTCTGCTGTGTTTCTTCGTTTTGCTTTTCTCCATGTCCAGTGTTGAGGAGAGCAAGTGGGAACAGGTTGTTGCTTCCATGACCAGCGCGTTCAGTATTTTTTCGTCGGGAAGCACTTCGATAGGCAGCGGAAGCCTGGTAGGTATCGGAACCTCACAGCTTTCGAATCTGGATGAGTATTACAGCAATATGGGACAGTCGGCGACGGAAGACGGCGAAGACGTGCTTGACAAGCATGATCCCGAAGCCAAGACCGCTGAGGAAGAGCTGGCTGAGGCAGGACGGCAGGAAACCGCCGAAATGCTGGACAAGATCGCGGAGATGACCGAGAGATACAGCCTCTACGGCGATATCAATGTTTCGGCCGATCCCGAAGGAAGATATGTTGAACTGACAGTCAGCGGATCGTTGCTGTTTGATTCGGGCAAGGCGGATCTTAAGACCGAATGTCTGCCGCTCCTTTCAAAAGTCGGTGATATCCTGAAGGTTTATGCCGGCCACTATATAGATATCATCGGGCATACCGACAATGTTCCGATGAGCAGGACTTCAAGATACCGTGACAATCTTGAGCTTTCGTCGGCAAGAGCAATAAGCGCCACGAATTACCTTGTGGAAAACAAAGGACTTGATATAAAGAAAATGAGCTGGACGGGAAGAGGCGAATATGAACCGATCGCCACGAACTCGACGGCAGAGGGCAGGGCGATGAACCGCCGTGTCGAGATCAGGATCTACAATTCATTTAACAACAGGTGATCGCAAGACGATCCTGCAGATATGAGATAATCCGGGTTTCCGGATAATAAACACTATTACGGAGGTTTTTCCGATGAAAAAGAATATGCTTGCGGTACTGATACTGATCCTTACCGTTGTCAATATCACACTTACCGCGGTTTTGATGTTCACGGTCCTTCCGAATGCCAAGCAGACGGATAATCTGATCACAAGACTTATGCAGATAATCGACCTCGAGCTTGAATCACCGCTGCCTACCGGCGCCAATACGACATGGAGCATCGAGGATGTCGAGAAATACGAGCTTGAGGAGATGCAGACCAATCTTGCCAAGGGAGATGACGGCAAGGTTCATTACGCACAGATCCGTGCAAGCCTTACGATCAATACCAAGGACGAAGACTATAAGACACTCGGACCCAAGGTTGATACGATGAAGAGCGATATCAGATCGTATATCATCAGCGAGACCTCCAGATGCACATTTGAGGAGCTGAACACCACCGAGAAGAAGGAAGAAGTCAAGCAGAGGATACTCGACGACATCCAGACTCTGTTCGGATCAAGGTTCATTGTTGATGTAACCGTGGATTATCTGTTCCAGTAAAAGTCCCGGTAACTGTAAAGTAGGAGGTTAGCTATGGGCGACGTCTTATCCCAAAGCGAGATAGATAACCTGCTGGCCGCGCTTAGCAGCGGAGAACTTGATGCCGAGGAAATGAAGGAAAGCGATACCAAAGTCATTAAGAACTACGACTTTAACAGGCCTTCCAAGTTTTCCAAGGAGCATTTGAGAACACTCGAGATCATTTTCGAGCATTACAGCAGACTTCTGTCGACATCGCTTCCGGTCTATCTGCGCAAGAACGTGCAGGTTGAGGTGATAAACTCCGAGGCGCAGGTTTATTCGGAGTTCTCAAACGCCCTTTCCAATCCGGTATTGTTGGGCATTATCGATTTTTCGCCCCTGGTGGGGAATATAATCATAGAGATAGCGGACAACATCGGTTATGCGATCGTTGACCGCATGCTTGGAGGAAACGGGATCCCGCTTGAGAAAACCAGGGATTTCTCTGAGATAGAGCTGGTTATCATCGAAAGAATATTTACGGTAGTAACGAACCTGCTTATGGAACCCTGGGCCAACGTAGTACAGCTGCAGCCGAGACTCCAGAGGATAGAGACCAATTCGCAGTTCGCCCAGATCATCTCACCGAGTGAGATGGCCTCCATCATAACGATGAATATGAAGATCGGCAATATAGAGGGTATGATCAATGTCTGCCTTCCTTACGAAGTTCTTGAGCCGGTCATTGATAAACTGAATACAAAATACTGGTATTCAACGGTCAAGGTCTCCGATACGTCCGCATATCATAATCAGATCGAGGTGGCGATCGCCAAGGCGCGTATCCCGGTCAAGTGCGAACTCGGAAGGAGTACGATCTCACTGAATGATTTCATAAACATTCAGAAGGGAGATATCATCAAGCTCAACACCAAAACAAGTGACGAGTTGTGTGTTTATGTCGGCAATATCAAGAAGTTCCTGGCACTGCCGGGTACATCTTCCGATTCTTATGCCGTAAGGATCTCACAGGTTATCAGAGAGGAGGAATAGCATATGGATGGCATGCTTTCCCAGGAAGAAATAAATGCTCTGCTCAGCGGTATGGGTGGAGGATCGGATGATGCCGCACCGGCGGCCGATCCCGCACCGGCCTCTTCGGGCGGAGGTTATTCGGATTCGCTCAGCGACGCCGAAAAAGACGCGGTGGGCGAAGTGTCCAACATCAGCATGGGTACCGCAGCTACCACGCTTTCTTCCCTTTTGAACCAGAAGGTTAATATTACCACACCTACGGTCTCGTATTCGAGATGGAGCGAGCTGCTCGCGGATTACGAAAGACCTTGTGTATTTATCCAGATTTACTATACTGCCGGTCTTGACGGAAACAACATCCTTATCATGAGAGAGAGGGATGTTAAGATCATTACCGACCTGATGATGGGCGGCGACGGAACCGCTGTTGACGGTGAACTCACCGATCTGCATCTGAGTGCGATCTGTGAAGCGATGAACCAGATGATGGGATCGTCATCGACTTCAATGTCCGCAATGCTTAACAAGAAGATCGATATCAGCCCGCCTACGGCAAGTCTGGTGGATCTTTCCACCATAATGGATGCTTCCGATGTTGCCGAGTTCCTGACGCATGATTTCGTCAAGGTAGGCTTCCGGATGGAGATCGGAGATCTGATCGACAGTGAGCTGATGCAGCTCTACAGCTTCGATTTTGCAAGGGATCTGTATAAGCAGTTCGCAGGTGATACGGCAGCGGCCGAACCCGAGCCTGCGGCACCCGCACCTGCTCCGGCGCCTGCACCCGCAGCACCTCAGGCTCCTGCGCAGCCGGCAATGGATCCGAACATGATGAACCAGCAGATGATGGGACAGCCGATGATGGGACAGCCGATGATGGGACAGCAGATGATGGGACAGCCCATGATGGGACAGCCTATGATGGGTCAGCAGATGCCCGCACAGGGTATGCCTTACATGATGCCGGTTCAGGATGTCAATATCTCGCCGGTATCCTTCCAGCCATTTACGCAGGTCAATTCGCCTCTGCTTTCCACGGAGAATATCGATCTGCTGCTTGATGTACCGCTTGAGGTAACGGCAGAGCTTGGAAGAACGAGCAAATCTATCAAGGAGATCCTTGATTTTGCACCGGGTACCATCATTGAGCTGAACCGTCTTGCCGGTGAGCCGATCGATGTCCTTGTAAACGGCAAATTTGTTGCCAGGGGCGAGGTTGTTGTCATTGAGGAAGCCTTCGGTATAAGAGTTACAGAAGTTATAAAATAAGGAGTAAGCAGTGGTTTTCTTGTTAGCTTCCGGATATTCCGGCGTTGAAAGCGTTTTAAAGCTTATAGGGCTGATCATCCTGTGCGCGCTGATCATAGCCGCAAGTTATTTTGTTACAAGGATGATTGGCCGGCGCGAAGCGGGGATGTCCGGCAACTCCAATTTCAAGGTGATCGATGCATACAGACTGACACCGAATAAATATCTGCAGCTGATACAGATCGGCAGCAGATACATCTGCATAGCTGTTTCAAAGGATGATGTTACTTTCATCTGCGAGCTGCAGCCGGAGGATATCACAGTAAAGAAAAACACCGAAAAGGGGCTTTCTTTTAAGGAGATCATGGCAAAAGCTTCCGGTTTGAAATTAAAGGAAAAAACGGAAGACATTCCCGACGGGCAGAGCGATTATGATAAGGTAGGTTCCGGCGGCAGCATGAATGCAGAGGAAGATATAAAAAAGTACAAAGATTTAAAAACAGACGACATTGCAAAAACAGATGACAATGCCAAAACAGACGGCGATTTAAACGCCGACGATATGTAACAGACAGGGTACAGCATTTGCTGTTACATATGGATGATAGATAAAAATAATATTACTACTGGTGAAAAGGCTGATAGACATGAAGCTGTTGATCGCAAAGAAGAAATTGCTTAAGGCACTCGGATTCGGAGTTCTTCTTTCGATAATGTGTGTATTGACCTTTGTTTGCCATGCAACGGTTTATACAGACGCTTCGGATGCGACGGTCAATACGGATTCCAATGAGAGTACGAATCCGGATGAGGCTTATCTGGAGGGTGATCTTGGGGGACTGACATTCCAGTTTTCGGGGGATGGCACAGGCTCTCTTTCTGCTACGTTACAGATACTGCTGATCCTGACGGTGATATCGCTTGCTCCGTCCATACTGATCATGCTGACCTCATTTACGAGGATCATAATCGTCCTGCATTTTTTAAGGACTGCCCTGGGTACGCAGACAACGCCTCCGAACCAGGTCATGATAGGACTGGCGCTGTTTCTGACATTTTTCATCATGTCACCTGTTTTTTCGGCTGTGAACACCGAGGCACTGCAGCCTCTCTCAAACGGCGAGATGACCATTGAGGAGGCCTTCAACGCGGGAATGCATCCGATCAGGGAGTTCATGTTTGACCAGATGGAAGGCAGTGAGAAGGATCTTTCGCTTTTTCTTGAGATCGCGGGTATCGAGGAGATCGAGACAAGAGAGGATGTGCCTACCAATGTCCTGATCCCGGCATTTATCCTGAGCGAACTCAGGATCGCCTTTATCATCGGTTTTATGCTTTATATTCCGTTCCTTGTGATAGATATGGTGGTTTCGTCAACGCTTATGTCCATGGGTATGATGATGTTGCCGCCGACTACGATATCAATGCCGTTTAAGATCCTGCTGTTCATTCTTGCGGACGGATGGGATCTGGTCATCGGAAATGTTGTGAAGACGTTTTTTAACTGACAAAGGGGTAGAACATGGATGAAAATACGCTCGTAACACTGCTTGTGGAAACGCTTTATCTGATCATCAAGGTTTCGGCACCGATGCTTCTGGTATCGCTGGTGGTCGGACTCGTTATCAGTATTCTCCAGACCGTTACTTCGATACAGGAGCAGACGCTGACCTTTGTACCGAAACTGCTCAGTATCTTTCTTGTGCTGATGCTTTCGGGAAACTGGATAATGACAAATATCAGGGAGTATTTTCAGTTCCTGTGTGACAACTTCGCTGAATATATCAGGTGAAGATATGCTTTTGCGGCAGACTGTCCGGCGGGGGGATTAAGTGAGAGTAGATTTTTCGCTGCAACAGCTTGAATTTTTCCTGGTGATCCTGATGAGGATCGCAGGGTTTGTGTATACGGCACCGTTCTTTGGGCTCCGAAATGTGCCGTTCCGTGTCAAGATCGGCTTTTCGGTACTGACCTCGATCGTAATGTTTAGCGTACTTCCGTACGAACCGCTTGAATACAGCGGCGTGATCGGTTTTGCGCTTCTGGTGGCGGGAGAGACATTAGCGGGCATAATACTCGGATTTTTTGCAAACATTGTTTACCAGATCCTCGGATTTGCCGGGCAGATGCTTGATCTTGAGATCGGCTTTTCGATGGTTAACGAGATGGATCCGGTAACAAGCGCTCAGGTAACGGTAAGCGGTAACTTTTACTCTTATGCCGTTATGCTGCTTTTGATGATAACTTATATGCATCATTATCTGATCGAAGCGCTGATAGACAGTTTTGAAGCCGTGCCGATCGGAACAGTGGCGTTTAATCCGCTGATATATACGGTTGCGGCGGAATTTATGGC
>JAILIQ010000311.1 GCA_024695205.1 Lachnospiraceae bacterium | reverse complement strand
TTGACGATCTCAAAGCATTCTTCTGCGCAGGAATCGAGCTGAATGACTGCGTCTGCCTGACAGATAACCTCCTTACGTTCCTGATTCCATACAAACTTGACCCATCTGAACTTGTCATTACACTCATTACATATCTTATAAACAATTTCTTCTTTTGTCTCCGGAATCTGAATAAAATCAAGTCCGATGAAAGCAGCGTCCGTTCCGTCCTCAGAAAACTGAACAAAGATCAAAGCATTTGTGTTATCCATTTTAAACCCCATACGGCATACATTTTCATTGTCCTCCATAACCTCTACGTGACAATCCTGCGCCTCCATAAATGCCGTGAACAACTGAACTGCCTGATTTGCCATTTTGTAACCCTCCGTTTGATTTTTATAAACTGTAACAACAATTTGATTTTACCATTTATCCGCCAACATTACCATAAGATCATGCCTAAATTTCACCGACAGTTTGCCAGGCGGTCACAGATCGCATCATATCCGGTATATCCCAGCAAGATCAGGCGGTTTCGCAGCTCTTCCATAACTTTTACAAATGTTCCTTCATGCCGCCTCCTGATCTTACAGATCACCAGCCTGTAAGGAGATCCCTTTTTTGTCATTACACGAACATGTCTGACGATGATCCCTGCCTCTTTCAACAGTTTTGCCGATAAATAGTCTTCGGTATCCACAAAAATAAATTTGGAACGAAAGAACGAACGGTGATCCAGTTTCAGAAAATTCGGTTGCATCATGCCGATTCCTTTTCTTTGGCGCATAAGGTATTATCATCGATTTTCAGCCTGATAAGGTCATAGGATCCTGTATAAATCATACAAGAGAACCCCATTTTGCAAAATGAACCAATGGTTTATTTCATTTTGCAGATGCGTAAGATAGGATCTGACTTATGATAAGATTTGACTGTCATACAGCCGGATTCAGTGATATGATAAGTTTTAGAATAGAAATTCCGGAGAGACTGTGAGGTGGCCATGAAAAAATTTCTGAAAGTGCTCGGGATCATTGCACTCGTTGTGTTTGCAGCCATTATCAGTCTGATGATCACGAACCATTTTACAAACAGATCCGTAAAACTCAGCCCGCAAAATGAAGTGTCTGCCGATGATTTCCCCACAACAGGGGTGCCGGCGGTAATACAGGAAGAAAATGACGAACAGCTCCGTGCATATCTGGAATCATTAAAGGAACAGCCTTCCGATATTCAGGGCTGGTCGCTGTATGATAAATATATCTACGGCCTTCAGTTGGAAGATGAGAGCGATACGGACAAAGACGGTCTGACCGATCAGGAAGAGCTGGAGATATACGATTCCGATCCGTTAAAGATCTCTTCGGCGGACGACCTGTACACGGATGGCGAAAAAGTCGAAGGCGGCGTGTCTCCGGCTACCTTCGTTGATATCGACGAAAAAGATAAATACTACCGGGACGGTGCATTCACCATTTACAGAAGCAGTCCCTGGGATTTTATCGTGTCCGTTGTTGACATGACAGAGAAATATCGCGATCCGGGCGCCACTCCTTCGACAAAGCTCCCTGCACAATTCTATTATGCTTATAAAATCTGCAATTTTGACGGAGACAGGATCGATGTGGACCTGAATGAGTTCGCATCCCGTCTTGGTATGAATGCGAAGGATCTCGATGTGGAGGCACACGCCCTCCATAACAATCCATACCGGAAGAAACGATCCGGGAACACCGTTACCGTGACTTTTCAGGATGTGGAGCCTTTTGACTCCGGCATCGGTATGAAAGGATATGATCTTTTCATTGTGAAGAAGAAAGGGCTCACGGATAAGATCTCTTTCCTGAGTTCGATCAAAAATACAATTGATCAATGGTACGAGCAGAATGTCGGCAACAGACTGGCGCATCGGGACTCCTTTGGCATGGTCTTTATCGAAACATTTACGTTTCATTGTATGAATGCATCTCCCCGCACAAGATTCGGAAAAGACCTCGTAGAAGGCGGAAAAAACATCGAACCCGAAAAGCGCGTCTCAGTATCCTGCGTTGAGGGTGCAACCGAAGAGGAACAACAATATGCTCTTTATGCGGGGGAATACCTGTACTATCTGGTCTATGGAGAACCGATCCAACTGAATAAAAACAGAGATCTCAAAATCGAATCCCGGGAAGATTACGATGAGTTCCTCTCAGGTAATGGCGAAAGTGGATGGTTCCTGAAATGGGGACTCCCTCTCAATGCCGTTAGATTTCTTGATCTAAACCTTCTGTACGGCAAAATGCCGGCAAAATATCCCTGGTTTTGTTTTCTCTGGACCTCGAACGGCTTTTACAACAGTCCGGGCCTGCGGGAATATATCGCGCAGAGAAATGCCATATTTAAAAGCAACAGTCCCGATTTCTCAATCGATGATGAATTATGCTTTTCCAACTTTGATACCGAGTATCTGGTAGATATCACTGAAGAAGGCCGCCAAAAAAGCGGCGGTGTCTGTGCCGGGATCGCCCAGATCACTGCAGAGGTATATAACCACGGAGCAGTGCGTTTCCCGTCCGGTGAGTATTCCGCCGAGATCCGGGATAAAGGTGAATATGTAATGCAAACCCTGGATTATGATATTACGCAGTATCCGGAACTGAATACCTTCCTCGACTGTTATATCAGCGATTACAGGGAATACCGCGGCGGACACATGGAATATGAACATGTCGAAGATCTGAAGCCGGATGAAAATGAATTCCTGAAGATGGTCACCTGCTATTGGCGCATGGTCAATGATGTATACAGCAAAAATGTCGATTATACGGACACCCTGCTCATGAACAGGGACGGTTTTCTCTTAGACTGGGAAACCGTCGAAAATGCTACCCGTTATCTGGACGATCATCAGATCCTGATCTGTTGCATGAATATCAATAACATCTACGACCACGGTCATGCCGTTAATCTTGTCGGTTACGAACGGAGCACGGAAACCTTATGTGACGGGTATGAGTATGAATCCGTTATTTTTGATGTTTATGACAGCAATTTACCGAAATGTCTTATGAAACTGAAATGCTACAGAATGCCTGCCTGGGATGGCCATGATGCGATGCTTTACGAATACAACATGGGCAACGACGATTATCATTCCTCTTTCATGCTCGACCAGTATACGATCGGAGAATCGGAAGGCTCAAAATGTATCAGATTCGTAATCTTCAATGATCAGGGACAATGCCTGAACATTAAATTATGATCGGCACAGATCCACTAACGTCTCCAAAGCAAACGCAATTGAAAAGGGAGCGCATCATCTGCGCTCCCTGTCATGACTACGATCTCTCGTATGTCCCTTATTTGAAATAATTCCAGCAGTCTCATCATGTTTCCGAGATCCGGAAGGCTGTCTCCCCTCTGCCATTTGTAGACGGCCTGCGGGGATTCAAAGCCCATGTAGTTGCTGATGTCCGTAACTTTCAGCCCCCTTGCCTTACGAATCTCACGGATCCTTGCTCCCGTTGCTGCCTGATTGATATCATTATAGCTTGTGTTCATAACGGCCTCCTTTTAAAGGGTTCTGTTTACAGTTACACGATTATTCAGTTTTCACGGTTTAATCTGTCTTGCCATCTCATGCCGGATGGCTTCTACCACACTTGTGGTATGATACTTGATCAAAAAGATCTCGTGTTGACATTCCGGATACAGATCTGCGGCTTTGTCCATCAGGGGATAGATGTATTGCTCCGTCTCCATGATGTAGTTGGCGATTTTCTTATCCGGAAAGCATGCTGCCATGCCCGATACGTTGTTGCAGCGGTCCAGAAGTTTTACAATCGCTGCGAGTTTGTTTTCAGCTATGGCTCCGTAATACGCTTCCACTGCTTCCACTGATTCCCTCAGTGCCTCAAAATCCTTTGTCAACAGTGCCACGGCTTCCTTTGTCTCATCGTTGACCGGCAATTCCTCAACCGGGACACCGCAATCCTCGCACACATCGTGCAACAGGGCAGTCGAAAGCAGGTTGTCATCGCACAGCCCAAGTGACAGCGCGTGGCATGTCATCAACAGGGGGTGATTCACATATGGAACTTTATCTTCTCCTTTCCTTACCTGTCCTGCGTGTTTTTCCCGCACATACGGCAACACGCGAACCGTTTGGAGCAACCCCTTTGCAGTTGCATAGCCCTTGATGTAGGTATACATCTTTTCCTCGTCAAACAGCCGGTCTGACAGGTGCTTTGTGATCTCAAGCAACTCCTTGTCCGGCTCTTTTCCGGACACCAGCCAGTCGATCGTGACCTTGTAAAGCTGTGACAATTCCGGAAGTTTCATGATATCCGGCGCGTTTTCGTCACGCTCCCACAGGCTGATTGCCTGTGCCGTAACGTACAGTTTTTCTGCCACTTCCGCTTGTGTAAGTCCTGCGTTTGTTCTGGCCTTTACAAGGCGGCTTCCCATTGTGCTCATGTTGTACCCCCTTTTCTATGCTGAAATTATACCACAAAAAAATAGGCAAAAACGCAAGTTGTTCTTGATTTTTGCCCTTCGGATATCAATTGGCGGTTTCAATATGGTTAACTGTCATACAAGTGTTGCTTGTTTGTTACCTCTATTAGAGTTAAATCCGACTCAGCCAGTTGGTTGTCTTCCGCAATAAGTCCTGCTATTGAATAAGCTTTTTGACACGTAAATGCTTTTGCATCTTCTTCGTTATCACAAAAACGATACATCCATTGGCCAAGAACATATATCGGATTTATCCATTTCCCGTTGAGTTGTATTCTGTAAAGAGTTTCTTTCATTTTTACTTTCTTTACAACCTCATCGAATGATTCTTTGGTTTTCCTCTGGTTTTCCGTCAGTTCTCTCCCCAAGGTCTGGTCAACGATATATGTAAAATCCATTCCTTCGGTTTCTCTCTCGGCCTGTTCCATCAGTTGTTCTGTTTTATTATTTTTCTTCAATTCTCTCACCTCCCCCTTTCATGCTTGCAGAAAGCATTATAGCATTCACATCGAAAGCATGACATAAACCATTGGTTCATTCACTTTCTACCATAAACATCGTATCCGGAACTTGAAAAAGTATTGTATGTACTTCCGGAGAAGGCAGAGAACAGGATTATAGACAATCTAAGCTCCTACTGCATTCCGATCATAAAAGGGAACTGCATTCTATTCAAAGACTCGGTCAGTTCCCTTGATATCCGTTTGGCAGTCATCAAATTTGAGGAAGCATTAAATGCTTACACAGGAGATCCTGCTTTAGAAGCAGCGTACGATAATTAAGCATAATCCTGCTCCATTTTGCATAGATTTTCAATCCATTCCCTGCGCTGAATGACCGAAATCCAATCTTTGGGCATTTTTTCGTACCCATAGTAGAGCCCTGCCAATCCCCCGGCTATCGCACCGATCGTATCGGAATCATCAGCCAGATTAACGGCTTTCAGTTCGCAATCCTGAAAACTGTCTGTTGTGATTAAGGACCAGATGGC
>JAILIQ010000294.1 GCA_024695205.1 Lachnospiraceae bacterium | reverse complement strand
GAGTATTATCGGCATTGTTGCTAACGTAATGCTTGCCATATTTAAGGCAATCATTGGGTTTGCGAGCAATTCCATTGCCATCGTTATGGACGCTGTGAACAATATCTCGGATGCGGGCAGCTCGCTTATTACAATAATCGGAACAAAACTGGCCGGACGGGAGGCAGACAAAAAGCATCCGTTCGGATACGGACGCATCGAGTATATGAGTGCGATGATCATATCGGTCATCGTGTTATATGCAGGTATAACATCGCTTATCGAGTCTGTTAAAAAGATCATAAATCCTGACACTCCGGATTATTCAGCCCTCTCTCTGGTCATAGTTGCTGTCGCTGTTGTTGTAAAGATAGTTCTGGGACGATATGTAAAGGGTGTCGGGAAAAAGGTCAATTCTTCATCGCTCATCAATTCGGGCGAGGATGCTACTCTCGATTCGATAATATCTGCGTCAACACTTCTGGCGGCAGGGATTTTTCTTGTCTTTCATATATCTCTTGAAGCATGGCTCGGTGCGATCATTTCAATCGTGATCATAAAATCGGGTTTTGAAATGTTGAAAGAGACCATCTCCCAGATCCTCGGAGAACGTAACGATCCTTATCTGGCAAGAAGTATCAAGGAAACCGTAACGTCATTCCCTGATGTGCAGGGCGCATATGACCTTGTGCTGAATAATTACGGCCCGGATACATGGAACGGCTCGGTTCATATAGAGGTTCCGGACACCTATTCCGCGGATCAGCTTGATCAGCTTATACGAAGCATACAGATGAAGATTTATAAAGACTATCAGGTCATTCTGACGGCAATCGGTGTTTATTCCGTGAACACAAGGGATGAGGATATCATCGAAGCAAAAAAGAAAGTTACGGAAATAGTCTTCTCCCATCCCCATGTATTACAGATGCATGGCTTCTACATGGATAAGGAAAAGAAAACCATGAGATTTGATATTGTTATCAGCTTTGACGCTAAAGATCGAAAAGCTGTATATAAAGATACCATTGATAATGTACAGAAGAATTATCCCGAATATCAATTACAAGTAGCAATGGATACGGACTTTTCAGAAGAATAGAATATCTTATGAAGATGCAGCAGATAAACTTTCAGGGATAGTAAAATGAGAATATCAGAGAGCTGTGCCAAATGCCTGTATGATCGACAACTGAATAAAACAGATAACGTTCAATACCTCAAAGAGATCAAAGAGCTGCTTGACGGCAGAGGTGAAAACGACACAAGCCCTTACATGGTTTATCTGTTTAACAAAGTCCATGTAAAGTATTTTGGAAAAGGCGCGGACTATTCTGAGATCAAGAAACAGTATAACGATCTGATGCTTAATCTGGAGAAAAAACTCCGCGTGGAAATAGAAAAATCGGAAGATCCGCTGGCAAAAGCACTTGTCCTGGCAAGAATAGGCAATTACATAGACTTTGGAGCTATGGATCATGTGGATCAGGATGAGTTCCTTGCTCTTTTTTCTGATACAAAGATGCGTGAGGATGATGAGAAAACCTACAGATCATTCTTAAAGGAATGCGAAAGGGCAGCTTCCTTTCTGCTGATCTGTGATAACTGCGGAGAGATCGTCATTGATAAGCTCATGATAGAACAGTTGATAAAAAGATTCCCACAGATACGTGTAAAAGCATTGGTGCGCGGTGGGGAAGTCCTTAATGATGCGACAGTAGAAGATGCGAGATATATCGGGCTTGATAAGGTGGCGGGTATCATATCAAACGGCGAAGCGATTGCAGGAACGATATACAACATGATGCCGCAGGATGCAAGAAAAGCGCTTGATGAGGCGGATGTGATCCTGGCGAAAGGACAGGGCAATTATGAATCCCTGTCCGGTCAGGGACGGCACATTTTCTATGAATTTCTGTGTAAGTGCGATTTGTTTATGAATAGATTTGATGTTCCGAAGCTTACCGGAATGTTTATTGAGGAAGATTCGGAACAGTTAATAAGATGACTAATTATAACCCATTTCGGACACTTCATGCAATGCTTCCAAGGGTTACGGCTGCTTCCTTTCAAAATGCTTCTGGTATTCCTGCTTACGGTATTCCTTCGGAGAAATACCCTCCTGCTTCGCAAACAGGGCAGAAAAGTGGCTTTCCCCGGAGAACCCGAGATACTCTGCAATCTCCGTGCAGCTGTATTCTTTATATTGCAGGAGATGCTTTGCTGCGCTTATTTTCTGCCTGCGGATATATTCGGACACGGAAAGGCCGGTCTCTTTCGAAAAAAGCGTGGAGAGGTAGGAGGCGTTCATTTCAAGCTCCCCTGCGATGTCGGCGACCGTGATCCTGTCATGCAGATGATTCTGGATATAGTTGATGCAGAGGATGATCTTCGGAGAAAGTTCACGGCGCTTTTCCTTATATTTTTTCATCCTGCGGGCATAGTCCATCATCATAGTCCCATATAATTCCTCAACGTCGTCCACAGTTTGGCATTGGTCTGTCTTTTGGATGTAGAGGTCGGAAAGCCCGTACGATTCAGATGGAGGCATTCCCCCTTCGATACAGAAGCGGCAGCATACAGTTACATCAGCCACGAACAGGAATTTATGGCTTAACAGGGGCGAAGCGGAAAGCTGCGAAAACTCCTGGCTCTTATGCGCCTTGATCACTTTTTCCACGGCCTTCAGATTCCCGTCTTTGACAGGCTGGATGGAAGACATTTCTTCGCTGTAGGTGGCATGTCTGAAATTCTCCTCACGCTGGCGGAAGAGATATTCGTTCAGGGACTGATCCATTTTTTGAAATAGCATTTCATGACCATTTTTCATAACAAATAAATTCACATAAAATCCAACGAATCTTATGTTATTATATCCTGTTTTTCGATAATATACAACCAGAACAGAAAACAATCTGCTATTTTCGATTCCATAGTTAAAACTTTGTAAAGAAAGAGAGGAAATGACAATGAGATTTGGAGATGTACAGGATACCAGCAGGAAAGAAGCAAAAACGGAGATCAGGGAAATGGCTTTACGCTGCCTGGAAAAGCAGATGAGATGGATTTCAGAGCTGAGAAAAGAACTCAGGCTTGCAACGATAAACGGCATAACATTTACAGTATGATAAAAGCATTGGAGAATTGATTGATTATTATTGGCGGTAAGTTTCACAAAGACTTACCGCTTTTTTAAAACATGTGTTCAGCCTGCGTGCTATCATCAGAAATCACACGGTGAGAGCTTTCTGGCAATGGCGCAGAGCAATTCTTGAACCATAGGCGGTCTGCGCTCTTTTCAGAAAAACGAAAAAAGTTCTTGACAAAATATATTTGACAAAATATAATACGACAAAAGATAACAAAACGATTTCAGCGGAGGTACATATCATGGGATTTTATGATCAGAGTATAATGACAGCAGCAGGCGAAGAGATATCTATGAGGGATTACGAAGGAAAGGTAGTCCTTGTCGTGAATACCGCGACAGGATGCGGTTTCACTCCCCATTACAAGGATCTCGAAGCTATGTATGAGAAGTATCATGACAGGGGATTTGAGATCATCGATGTGCCCTGCAACCAGTTCGCAGGACAGACGCCGGGCACGGATGATGAGATACATGAGTTCTGCCAGCTTAAGTACAATACTCAGTTTCCTCAGATGAAGAAAGCGGACGTGAACGGAGAGACCGCGATACCGCTGTTTAAGTACCTGAAGGAGCAGAAGGGCTTCGAGGGCTTCGGTAAGGGTCCCACTGCTCTTGCGATGAGTGCGATGCTTAAGAAGATCGACAGGGATTATAAGAACAACCCGGAGATCAAATGGAACTTTACCAAGTTCATTGTGGACAGAAGCGGAAATGTGATAGCAAGGTTTGAGCCTACAGAGAAAATGGAAAACGTAGATAAATGCGTAGAGGGATTACTGTAAGGAGCAGGTCATGGCGCAGGAATATAAGCAGCTATTACTTGAAAACCAGTTATGCTTTCCGATGTATGCATGCGGAAGGAAGATCGTTACGGCGTACAATCCGTATCTGAAGCCCTTGGGACTGACATATACACAGTACATAGTCTTCATGGTGCTGTGGGAGAAGGAGAGTGTAAATGTGGGACAGCTCGGGAACATCCTTCATCTGGATGCCGGGACACTTACCCCTCTTCTTAAGACCCTTGAAAAAAAAGGGTATGTGACGAGAGAACGATCCAGGGAAGATGAGCGCGTAACGGTAGTGACTATCACAAAGAAAGGGAATGATCTAAAAGAGAAGTGCAAGGATATACCGCTTGAACTCGCAAAGAACGGATATCCCCTGAACGAAAATGACGTAAAGGAACTATACAGACTGCTGTATAAGTTCCTTGAGGGATGATATACATGGACAAAGCATTTGATATCCAATCATATATGACGCGGGGCGTGGAACGTGTAGTTTCCGATGCGGTAAGAGCGACTTTCAGGAATCCCAGAGAGAGTGCATATATGGCGAGGTTTGCCCTTGCCAGCAAGGCGTCTTCAAAGAAAAGAAAGAAAGCAGAGGATGCAGGCGAACATGTTCCGCCGTTTCTTATAGCCAGCATCACCAGCCGCTGCAACCTTCACTGTGCGGGATGTTATTCGAGATGCAATCATGCAACGACTGACAGTGAACCCGTAAAGCAGCTGACAGGTGAAGAATGGTCTGCAATCTTTGATGAAGCGAACGATCTTGGAGTGAGCTTCATCCTCTTGGCAGGCGGTGAACCGATGCTTCGATATGATGTGATAGAGGCGGCGTCGAAAAGAACGGATATACTCTTTCCGATCTTTACGAACGGGACATTCATGAGTGAGAAGTATTATGAGCTTTTCGACAGGAGCCGAAATCTGATCCCGATTATGAGCATAGAAGGCGACAGGGAACTGACTGATAAAAGACGCGGACAGGGTGTATACGATCAGTTGATAAACGGAATGGATGAATTCAGGAAAAGAGGTCTGATCTTCGGTGCATCAGTAACCGTTACTACGCAGAACATCAGAGAAGTCACATCGGAGAGGTTCTTAAGTGAATTGTCTGACAGAGAATGCAAAGCGGTTATCTTTGTCGAATTCGTTCCTGTAACTGATGATTCCGTGGAATTGGCTCCCGGTGATGAGGAGCGTGAATATCTGAAAGAGAAGATAGCACAGCTTCGTGAAGATCATCCGGAGATGGTTTTTATCTCTTTCCCGGGAGATGAGAAGAGTTCGGGAGGATGTGTTGCAGCCGGCAGGGGTTTTTTCCATATCAACTCACATGGGGGAGCTGAGCCGTGTCCGTTCTCACCTTATTCAGATATCAATGTAAGGGATACTTCCCTGAAGGAAGCCATGAACTCAAGACTGTTCAGAAAATTGCGCGACGGCGGGTATCTCTTAGAGGATCATCCCGGCGGATGTACCCTTTATGAAAGAAGAAATGATGTTGAAAGGATCGTGAAGGAAGCCAAAACGAGACACAGAAGGCGTGCAGAGGAAATGGAAAAAGCAACTCGTCAAAATAAATGATCAGACAGGATAGGAAATATGGAATATAAAAAGGTAGTTATAATAGGAGCGGGAGCAGTCGGATGCTATATTTTGTGGGGGCTTTCACAAAAGGAAAATGTGGAGCTTTCTGTGGTCGCATCGGGTGAACGCAAGGAACGGTTTGAAAGAAACGGGTTTTACATTAATGACATACTGTACAGGCCTGTTGTAAAGACTCCGGCTGAAGCGCACGGGGCGGATCTTGTTATAGTAGCAGTGAAATATAATGCTCTGAGATCGACTGTATCAGATATAAAAGAAATTGTTGATGAACATACAATAGTGATGAGCCTCTTAAACGGCGTCGACAGTGAGGATGTGATAGCTTCCGAGATTGACGGGAAACAAATTGTTCCTTCGCTTATTAAAGTCGCTTCAGAAAGAAGAGAAAACAGAGTATATTTTGACCCGGAAACGACGATAGGGATCATTTTCGGAGAAAAGGACGGTAAAACCACGGAAAGAACACAGGCATTAGCCGGGCTTTTTGAAGGAACGGGGATCCATTACAGGGAAACAGATGTAATATTATCTGAGATCTGGAGCAAGTTCAGGTTAAATGTCGGAAACAATCAGCCGCAGGCAATGCTCGGCGTGGGGGTCGGGGCATATAGTGACAGCAAAAATGTCGCCGCGCTCAGAGATGGCCTGATCAGGGAACTGGAAGCAATCGCAGAAGCAAAGGGAATTAACCTCTCTGCGGCAGATCCTTCTTCTTCAAAGGGATCAAAGGTTTATAAGAAAGCGAGATATTCAACACTCCAGGATTTAGACGCAAAAAGACATACGGAAGTCGAAATGTTTTCAGGAGCGATCGTCCGCATGGGAAAAGAGCTTGGAATCCCTACGCCATATAATGAATTTACCTATCACATGATAAAGGCACTGGAAGAAAAGAACGACGGGCTTTTTGATTACGAATGATGGGAAAGGGAGGCATCGGATGATGACAACGTTCCTGATAAGGACATCAGGCTCATGATAGCCGAGAGCTATGATCTGATAAGCGATTGTCCTTCAAAGAGGATATATGAAGCAGTGAAATAGATTCCTTATGGTCATGTGGCCACATATGTCCAGGTTGCGGAGATCGCCGGCAAAAAGAAGATGGCCAGGGAGGTGTGAGCGATATGCTGCAGGTGCGAAAGGCAGTACAGGAAGATTTAAACTTTATCATGCAGATATACCATAAAGCGCAGGATTATATGATCGGATCCGGCAACCCGGATCAGTGGGGGCATCTGTATCCGCAGGAGGAGATGGTCCGAAAGGACATCGAGGCCGGGATCTGCCATCTGATAGCTGATCCTGAAGGGATTCAGGGCGTATTTGCGCTGTGTACGGGTGATGAGCCGACTTACCGCGTTATCGAAGGCGGCTCCTGGCTGAATGATGAGCCGTATATCACGATCCACCGGATCGCCAGCGCAGGTAAGGCGCACGGCATTTTTAACTGCGCTGCTGATTATTGCAAGGATCTGTGTGATAACGTCAGGATCGACACGCACCATGATAATCTGACTATGCAGCGGCAGATCGAAAGGAACGGATTTGTAAAGTGCGGGATCATATATGTGAAAGACGGATCCACGCGGATCGCCTACCATTGGAAAAAGGGATAGGATACGCTTGAAATACCGTTTTTATTGCAGCAAAGAGAAAAGAAATAAGAAGGTACAGAGATATGTTCAACTATGTATGGCCGATCGCTCTGGTGATCCTTTCAAATGTTGTCTATCAGATCTGTGCGAAATCTGTTCCAAAAGAGATCAACCCGTTTGCATCGCTGACGGTAACATATCTCGTAGGAGCGGCAGCAAGCGCGATCCTGTATTTTACACTCGGAAAGAACGGAAATCTGATAAAAGAATACAGTAAACTGAACTGGGCGCCGTTTGTACTGGGTATAGTGATCGTCGGATTGGAAACGGGCTGGATTTATGCGTATAAGGCAGGGTGGCAGGTGAGTACCGGTTTTATTGTACAAAGTGCAGTGCTCTCCGCGATGCTTCTTGTTATTGGGCACTTTCTTTACCAGGAAGCATTTACATGGAACAAAGTGGTTGGAATTGTGATCTGTTTGATCGGACTTGCATTCATGAACTGCAAGTAAGACCATTAAAAGATGTGATCGAAACCTCAAAAGCGTTGATGTCAGATTGAATCCTGCCGGATTTCGATGAGCTTGACGCGCCTTCCGGTACCGGAAGCAAAGTGATTTAAAGAATCTGAAAGGCCACGGTATGGAACAGATAAAAGTACTTATGATCGATGACGATGAAGTTATAGCTGCCTCCACAGCGGAATACTTCAATATGTTTGACGTTAAGACCGAGTACGTAACGGGCTTTGATGAAGCCGAGCGCTTTCTTGAAACCCATCCGGTATCTCTTCTCCTTCTTGATATTAATCTGGGGGATAGATCCGGGTTTGACTTATGCCGTAAGGTCCGGGAAAAATACGATATGCCCATCCTTTTCATCAGCGCGAGGACAAGCGATGACGATGTGCTGATCGCACTTAACATAGGCGGGGATGATTATATAAAAAAGCCTTTTACTTTAAGCATCCTGCTTGCCAAGGTGAAGGCAGTACTTGACAGGTATGAAAAGGCAAGAGAAGCAGCTGTCATGGCGGCTGCCGGTCCGGACACGGCCGCCGGGAACGCAGGCTCCGGCCTTAAGGACCCTTCGGGAGTGATCCTCATGCTTACCGGCACGGTGAGGTTAAATACGGATACCCGTAAGCTTTTTAAAGACGGTGAACAGATAAGCCTTAAGGCAATGGAATATAAGCTGCTGAAATACCTTGCCGATCATGCGGGAAGGGTAGTTACCAAGGATGAACTCTTAAGGAATGTATGGGACGATGAATTCATCGGAGAAGGAACGCTTGCCGTGCACATAAGGCACTTAAGGGAAAAGACGGAAGCTGACCCTAAGGATCCGCAGCTGATCAAGACCGTATGGGGTGTCGGGTACATGATGGAGAGATACGGAGAGGTATGAAGAAATACTATAAGACCGTGATATCCCTCGGTATCCTGTATTTCCTCGCATTACTTGCCTTTACGGTCTTTACGGGAGGCGTAAGTACCCGGATACCGGGACGGGATACCGATATCATAAAACTGAATGATATCACAAAAGATGCCGGGGCTTCGTTTCATGACCTTAACGAACTCTCGGCCGGGGATTACGGGGTTGATTTTGCCATACTGGATACGGCGGATAATCTTTTGTATGCGTCTTTCCCCACGGACGGTAAGGACATATCGATCGCTTATGCCATCAAAAACGGCCTGGCGTATTCATATGTGACCGTAAACGGCAAGGTTTCGGGGTATGTGATATTAAGGGATGACAGCCGCAGCAGATTATATCATACAAGGCTTAAGCTTATCACAGGTCTGACTCTCTTCGGGATCCTTCTGATCGTTTCGGCCGTCCTGTTTGGAAAATACATTGAAAAAAACATCATCATCCCCTTCGATAATATGAAGGATTTCGCCTCGGATATCGCGGGGGGAAGGCTTGATACTCCGCTTGCCATGGATAAGGGGAATATGTTCGGCGCATTTACCGAAAGCTTCGATATCATGCGCGAAGAGCTTACGGCGTCAAAAAAGAGGGAAATAGAGCTTCAGCGGCGGGAGCGCGAGCTTATCGCGTCCTTAAGCCATGATTTAAAGACTCCCGTTACCGGGATCAAGGTAACCAGCGAACTGTTAAAGGCAAAACTTAATGCGGGCGGCGATACACCTGTAAACCCTTCGGATCTTTCGGAGAAGATCGACAATATCTACAGGAAAGCCGACCAGATCGATAAGCTTGTAAGCGACCTCTTCTCATCGACCATGGAAGAGCTTGATGAGCTTAAGGTAAACTGCATCGACGAGAGCTCGCTTTTACTTCATGATATCATCAAAAAATATGATGACAGAGAGCTTGTGACTTCAGAGGAGATTCCAAAGATACTCATACACATTGATGCCAGACGATTAAGCCAGGTCATCGGCAACATCATATCTAATTCCTATAAATACGCAGGTACCGGGATTGAGGTTTCTTACAGGCCTGTAGATGATTATCTTGAGATGAAGATACGGGATCACGGGCCCGGCGTTCCCGAGGATGAGCTGTCACTTATCACAAACAAGTTCTACCGCGGCAGGGACTGGGCCGGGAGCAGGGAAGAAGGCAGCGGCCTCGGACTGTATATCGCGAAGATGCTTATGGAAAAGATGGACGGTGAGCTTCTGGCTGAAAACGCGGGCGAAGGACTCCTGATCACCCTTATGATCCCCCTGAGTCATTAGGGACGTGAGTCGAAGCTGATCAGTTAAGAATTTGATAAGAATTTAATAAAACTCTGATAAAGAAGGTTTTTTAAGGGCCATATATAATACAACCGTAACATGAGAGAGCTGTCATGACTCATGGATGAAAGGATGTATTGATATATGGCTTCTGTAATTTTAAGGACCGAAAAACTGAGTAAATCATTTTCAAACGGCGGCACGATGCAGCACGTTATCAAAAATCTCGATCTTGAGATATATGAAGGTGACTTTACCGTCATCATGGGATCTTCGGGATCGGGAAAATCAACACTTCTGTATGCGTTATCCGGTATGGACAAGCCCAGCATGGGCAAGGTCTTCTTTGCGGATACCCCGATCCAGGACTGCTCAAACGATGAACTCGCCATATTCCGCCGCGGCAACTGCGGCTTCGTCTTCCAGAGCGTGTATCTCCTTGAGAGTCAGACAGTTCTTGATAATGTATTAACCGGAGCGCTGATCGTCAGAAAGAATTCCCCCGAGCTTGTCAATAAGGCAAAAGAGCTTCTGAAAAAGACGGGCCTTCACGATGAGGACCTTAAGAAGTATCCGAACCAGTTATCGGGCGGTGAAGCCCAGCGGGTGGGCATTGTAAGGGCTGTGATCAACGATCCCGGCATACTGTTTGCGGATGAGCCTACCGGACAGCTTAATTCTTCATCAAGTGCCGAGGTCCTTGATATCTTCACCGATATCCATAAAAACGGTCAGAGCATCGTCATGGTAACGCACGATCTTAAGACCGCCATTCGCGGCACCAGGGTCCTCTATCTTCGGGACGGCGGTATAGTCGGCGATTACAGGATGCCCCCTTACGGCGATGATGACTTAAAGGAACGCCGCAACGGACTGACCGCATTCCTGGAAGAGATGGGGTGGTAGGGATGAAGATATTAAGGCTATCGCTTTTTAATCTCAGGAAAAACAAAAGGGAAGCCGCTGCCATCGTATTCCTTACCATGGTCACGGTATTCATGCTTTCCGTCTTTTTGGCAAACGGCTCCAAGATCAAGAAAGCCTTTGATGAGAGCTTTGCCGCGTCGGGCAGCGTCAACCGGATCGTGCTCTTTAAAAAATCCGTTTACCACGACGAATTCAGGAATATCCTCGAAAGGGATCATAAACCGGAAAGACTTTCGGTTAACCCCTTTATATTTGCGGGAGCGACTGATGTCCGCGACGAGCAGGGAGAAGTGGTCTCCTATAACTTTCTCTTTGCCACCGAAAGAACGGAGCGTAAGATAGAGCGTTTTATCAAGACGGAAGCTCTATCCGACGACGAACTTAAAAAAATAAGTCATCCCATATGGCTTCCCGTCAATTTCAGTATCTCAAAAGGACATAAAGCCGGTGAAACCTTCACGATCGTAAAAGGCGGCAGAGATTACCCCTTCACGATAGCAGGATTCTATGAAACAGGCCTTGAATCAAGTGACGGCTACGGTTTCAAGTGTATATTGCCGGATGAGGATTATGAACTGTTTTCCATGCTCTTTGAATCGGAATCCGCAATAAGTTATACGTGTACGGGGTTATGCTTCGACGCGTCGGATGATTTTGACTATTATGAATTTCTTGATAAATGCAGCGAGGCATCTTCCGAAAATCTGTCCGGCGCGTCGCAGGATATTTCATACAAAAACGAGAAGGCCAACGAGACCCTGTTTTCTGATATATTCCTTATGATGACCGCCTTTTTATCCC
Source organism: Lachnospiraceae bacterium (assembly GCA_024695205.1). Classification (GTDB taxonomy): domain Bacteria; phylum Bacillota; class Clostridia; order Lachnospirales; family Lachnospiraceae; genus RUG11977. The sequence goes on along the minus strand of JAILIQ010000294.1, from coordinate 26,252 downwards.
TTATCACCATGATATCGGCCCTGTTCATGATAAGGCACAAGATCAGCAATGATATAGAGGACCAGATGCAGCAGATCGGCGTGCTGGAAGCCCTGGGTTACCGTGCGTATGAGATAAGCCTTGCCTATCTATATGAATATGTGGTCTCCGCCGGCCTTGGATGCATTTTCGGAGCCCTTGCGGCGTACCTTATAACGCCCGGCATGAATGCTTTCAACGAATCGATCCTTGGCCGCACGGTAAGCGGTAATAGCGAAGTTCTGAAAATGCTCGCCGCATCCCTTGCTGTCTTTATGATCGTTATCCCCTTTGCCCTTCTTAAAGCGCGTACAGTCAAGAAGTATCCGCCTGTTACGGCTTTCAGGAAAGGAATGAAAACGCACAGTTTTAAGAGGAACGTATTCCCGCTTGAGAGAGCTAAGGAAAACATCAATGTAAGGCTTGCGATGAAAAGCCTTGCATCCGACTTACGATCCTGCATAGGCGTTGCCGTGTGTATGATCACGGCAGGCATAACGATCCTGTTTTCTGTTGTTTCATATGATTTTTTCAAAGACGGTACGAAGGGCCTGGAATCTGTGATGGGAACGGATGATGTGATGATGATCGATCTTATGGACGGTGTCGATCAGGAAAAGATACGTGACGAACTTATGGCAATGCCGGAGGTCAGAAAGGCCCTTATCTCCTATAACCTTAACATCATAAGCGTTAAGGGATCCGACCTGTCCGCCACTATGCAGATTTATGACGATTACAGGGATTCGGAAAACATATTCCCCGCATTCGGAAGATATCCGGAACACGACAATGAGGTCATGATCACTTACCGCAGAGCGAACATTGACAATCTGGAGCTCGGCGACAATATCGTGCTTGAAAAGGCCGGCCTTGAAAAAAGCTATGTGATCACCGGTATCGTCAGCTCCATGATGAACAGCGGTTCCTGTCTTTACCTTACATCGGACGGATACCGTAGGATCGATCTGAATGCCCGTCCCACGAGGATCAATGTTTATCTTAACGACGGGTTCAGCTATGACGCTTTTGAAGAAAAGCTTAACGGTATATACGGGATAAGTGCCAAGGATGCAATGGCTGAAAATGATCCTTCCGGAAGTCTTGAGGACAGGATAAGGGCAGCTGCGGGCGAAAAGATAGCGGTCATGCTCTCAAGATACGGTGTAACGAGCGTCGATTACGCGATCCGGATAGGCGATCAGCTGATCACGGGAAACAGCAGGCCCTTTGTCATAAAGGAAATATCCACCTGGGAGGGAATGGTCAAGACGCAGTTAGCCCCGATCTCTGATACCTTCCGGAAATACACAGTGGTCGCGGCTATCCTCATTTCCGGCATCGTAGCGGTCATCCTTTCCATCATAGCCGCGTCAGGCGTAAGAAGGCAGCGGCACAGTTTGGGCATCATGAAGGGACTCGGGTATTCCTCGAAGGATCTTATGACACAGATGGCTCTTAAATTAATGCCGGTCATCCTGATCTCGCTCATCATCGCGTCTTTCGGCGCGGTATGGGTCAATAAGATATTCTGGCTGGCCATTGTGGGAATCATAGCCGGAACGAACATACCGGTCATCATCGTAACGGATATCGTACTTATGGCATTCTGCTATATCGTTACGTATCTGGGCGCGGGCAGGATACGGAAGATCTCGGTAAATGAGCTTATGACGGAATAAGGACAGATCAGGAGCAGATATCATGAAAAATAAAAGAGCAGGACATTTTTGGGGAGCAGCGATCCTTGCGGGGATCATCGGGATATCGTTTATGGCAGTAAACGACGGGAAGGTTGTATCTGCTTCAGATACCGGGGCTGCCGGAAATAACGGCGATGCGGACAGCGTGACTGTCAGCGCCCCTGAAAAAAACGATGATGAATATATATACTGCGTGGGTTCGGTCAGCAAGGTATACGTGACGGCTGCGGTGATGCGCCTTGTGGATGAGGGAAAGGTTTCTCTTGATGATCCGGTCACCGGATACCTTCCTGATTTCAAAATGGCTGATGAAAGATATAGGGATATTACCGTCAGGATGCTTATGGATCACACGTCAGGCATCTTCGGGACCGATCAGATCGGCACCTTCCTTTATGAGGATAACAGCATGATACATCATGACACTTTACTGGAATCTCTTAAAGGTCAGCGGCTTAAGGCGGATCCCGGAGAGTACGCCGCATACTGCAATGACGGTTTCGACCTGCTCGAGCTTATCGTTGAAAAGGTGAGCGGTATGACCTATACGGATTATATCATTGAAAATATCGCGGCACCTACAGGCGGCTTAAGGACAGGAACCGGCTTTAACTTAACACATGATAAAGACCTGGTGCCGGCATATGTACCCGGAAACCTTTTATACGATAATGAAAGCTGTATGTGTTTAGGCGCAGGCGGCGTATATGCCGTTGCTTCCGATGTGGCTGATTTTGGCGCCGCATTCTTTCATGACAGCGATCTCCTCCTTAAGGAAGAGCAAAAGGATGAGACGGCTAAACGCTGGAACGGTGAAAATGCAGACGAATACACGGATGAAAACGGACTTGGCTGGGACTATGTTTCAAAGAAAAAGTATGAGGATGGCGGCGTGAAGGTTCTTGGAAAGGGCGGTGATGTACTCCTTAATCATGCCTTTCTTATGGTGGCTCCGGATGAGGATATAAGCATAGCAGTCCTCTCAAACGGCGGGTCAAGCGCATATAACGGCATGCTGGCAGAGGCGATCATGGATACGGTCTTAAAAGACAGGGATATTTCGATTAATGATGAGGTCAGGGAATATATGGCAGCAGGAGAGATTCCGGGAGAGTACGACGAGCTTGCCGGATACTACATAACACAGAACGCCCTTGAAGCCGGCGCAGTGGTGTGCAGGATATCCTTTCCCCGGCATGAATACATGCATGTTGAGAACATAAGTCCCATAAACACTTCGGTAGCGGACTACATTTATACCACTGACGGTAAATTTGCCGAGCTTGCCTGTGAGGTCGAGGATATCAAAAGAGATTCAAAGATCGCGGTCAGTCCAATGGTTCTCTCCTTTGAAAGGAATGAAAAGGGGAACGTATATATCGGCTGCGAAAGGAAAAAGACTGTTCCCGGGCTTGGAACAGACAATAAGAAAACCTATATCGGGGAGAAGCTTACCGCAAACCCCGTAAGCAATGAGATCTTAAGCGCGTGGGAGGCAAGATGCGGAAAAGATTTACTGCTTTGCAACGATATCCCCTCTTCCGCCAATTATCAGACCGGCATAATAAGGGCATATATGTGCAGGGAGGTTCCGGGATATCTGTTCATTATAACGGGCCAGGGAACAAGGCTCCTTAAGATAAGGGACGAATACCACGCGGACGCGTTCATGACCATGCCCTCAAGCTCCAACAGGGATGTGATTGACATTACCGTCAAAGAGGATCAGAATGAAACAAGGCTTGCCTTCAGCAGCGGAGCTGAGTACATCTTCTCAGATGATATACCTTTGTTAAGCGGCTCGTTAAGTGAGATCGGTCATACCGGAGATATGGCTTCCTGGTACCGGATAGGGGATGACCTTGCGGGCACGTCCTTCATGATCGATGAAATGCCTGAAAACAGCGTGGTATATGTGTTTAGCAAATACGGTGATATGGTCTTTACATCCCATATTAAGGATGCGGGAAATGAAATTCCCCTGCCGAAGGGCGGCAAGGTGGTATTCCTGGGAGACTTCGGTGAGTCAGTGGGGACAGTTCGATGAGTCAGTGGGGACGGCGGACATAGAAAGCGAAAGAATATGACAGGGATCAGGGAGATGTGAGCGATATGCTTAAGGTGCGAAAGGCAGTACGGGAAAAGTCTGTTGCCGGATTACCGGATAGACACAAAAAACGACCGGTTACGCAATACTTGTGACACACAAAGATCCCTCATCGTATAATAAGGCAAAGAACAAAAAAAACGTTCTGATAACAGGACGGGAACAAAGGAGGATAATACGATGGCGGATGATAAGAACATGGAACTCAGTGATGAGATGATGAGAAAGGCAGCCGGTGGTGAAGATGATCTGGATGGATACCGGACGGAACCGGGGACAGTAGTAGGGCCGTTTGAACATTATGAGAATAACAGATACGTAGTGAAACGCGATGCCGGTCCCGAAGCGATTGCTTCCTATTCTCCGTCGGCAGGACCGCTGCTCGAACCCGGAACAAGGGTAATGATCGCTCTTGTCGGTCAGGGAAAGTGGGAAATAGTTGAATTTCTTTGATAGACAGCAGGCTCATATCCAAATCATCAGCTTTAAACCGACAAAAACAGCCGAACGTAGGAGAAATGCGTTCGGCTATTTTTCACCGTTCCTTTTGATCCAATCCCGAAAGCCTACAGGGCATGGGCCCTCAGCCATGCCGGATCCTTCGGGCTCAGATAAACGGGGGCTACGTCAAACACCGTTTTGCATCCTGACATGCCTTCCCTGTTCATTCTGTAAGCGGCCCTCGCATAAGCAATAAGAACGCTCGAAGTAAATTCGGGATTGGAGTCAAGCTTTAGGCTGTACTCGATCACGTGCCTGTTTTCTCTGTTCATTCCCGTAACCCCGCTTCTTATCACAAAACCGCCGTGTGGGATGCCCTTATGGTCTCTATCAAGCTCTTCTTTGCTGATAAAATGGACGGTGGTATCGTAATCCGCAAAGTAGTTCGGCATGGTTACGATCTCTGTTTTGATCCTTTCCCGGTCGGCGCCTTCCTCTGCCACCACAAAGCACTCCCTTGTGTGCTTCTGTCTTGTGGTAAGCTCCGGATTGCTGCCGCTTCTGACCTCCTTTAAGGCCTCCTCAACCGGGATCGTATACTGTCTGGCATCGATCACGCCCTCTATCCTTCTGATGGCATCGGAATGCCCCTGGCTCACGCCCTTTCCCCAAAAGGTATAATCCTTTCCCTCCGGAAGTATGGCTTCGGCGACAGCCCTGTTTAAGGAAAACATCCCCGGATCCCAGCCTACGGAGATCATGGCGATCTTTCCGCCCTCTTTTGCGGCTTTGTCCACGTTTTCAAAATGCTCCGGTATTCTGGCATGCGTATCAAAGGAATCAATGACATTAAAATCCTTTGCGTATGCGGGAGTCATCTCCGGCAGATCCGTTGCCGAACCTCCGCAGATAACCAGCACATCTATATCGTTCTTATAATTCAGGATATCCGAAACAGGATATACCGGGATATTTTCCGTAAAAAGCTTCACCGAAGCCGGATCCCTTCGGGTAAAGACCGCAAAGAGCTCCATATCCTCATTCTGTCTGACAGCGCTTTCCACGCCCCTGCCGAGATTGCCGTATCCTAAAATACCAATTTTTATTGCCATAGTAATATCCTTTCCTGATTTACCCGTCAATGGTCTTATCTGTTAATTGCGACGGTTCTTTTGACTCTTTTTCAGCTTATCTTTGTATTCCGCCTGTTTTTCCCCGTTAAGCGCGATCGTTGGCGAGGAAATGATCTTGGTTCCGTAACCTAAAAGCTGCGCCTCAACGGACATTGTCTGGCAGGCAAGACCAGCATCGAATTCATTGCCCTCTGCGCAGGAGATGATGATGGCAAGAGGGGCATCCGCGATCCCGGCTTTTGGTCCGCTGCCACCGGGTGCAGGCGGTTTTGGCGCATCCTTGCCGTCCGGCCCTCCGACAGGAGGCTTGCCTCCCGGAGGCATTCCCTTACTCATGCCGTCCGCTATCTGCTGTAAAACCGCAGGATCCGTGACTGCACAAAAGTGTCAGGGCTGGCTGTTCATGGCGCTGGGTGAGTTGATCCCCGCAGTCAGAATTGCTTGTATATCAGCATCGCTTACGGGTTCCTCCAGAAATGCCTGCGTGGTCGGGATGTCCGCTACCAGTTCCGCCGACCGATCCGCTTCTGATGTGGATCCGTTACTTTCCACTGCCACGGCAGGCTGCACCGCCTGTGATACTGTCTGCATCTGGTATACGGGAATTGCACAGCCGGATAAATCCAGAGCAGGAGCAGCTATGGTTATACCAGCTTTTATCGTATTGTAAAGTCTGTTTATAGAAAAACCCCCTTTCGGAAATGATACAGGTATTGTACCACAGAGAGAAGAAGCTGAACAGGGAAACAATTAGGTCTCGAACCGTCCCTTTTGACTCAGCTTATAGAAGCTTTGCGAATGCATATAAAGGATAATTTGTCAGCCAATCCTGTTCACGATAATCCGACATGGATATTCTGATACCATGCATATCAAACTTCCCGGTAAAAGCCTTAAGGCTCTTCGCCTGCAGATTTTCTTCCGCTTTTACTTCAATGGGGAGTATCTTCCCGTCCTTTTGTATCAGAAAATCTATTTCTCCACGGGAGTTCTCAGTCGAATAGTAATATGGTGTCAGCTTCATCTCACTTATAAGCTGCTGAAGGACATATTGCTCAGTCATTGCGCCTTTAAATTCTTCGAAGATACGGCTTCCTTCCACTACTGCCCTGACCTCCAGCTCTCCTAAAGCCCCAAGTAATCCTACATCATTTAGAAAAATCTTAAATGCCGACATCTCTGAATACGACTTTAGCGGCATGCCGGGCTTGCTGACCCTGTGAACAAGATGGATCAGTCCGCAATCTGACAGCCACGTGATCGCCGCCTCAAAATCTTTTGCTCTGGACCCTTTTGCGATTTGCCCATACATAAATTTTCGATTTTCCCTGGACAGCTGGGCAGGTATTGAATCCCATACCTGATTCAGTCTGGGTATCATGGTTACCGGCGCATGCTTTGAAAAATCATGCCGATACAATTCGATTATCTCGTTTTGGATATCTCTTGCAATGTTGTAATCTCTGTTGGCAGCAAACGACTTTACTGCTTCCGGCATCCCTCCGACAACATAATACATTCTGAGATAATCCTTATATGTTTCTTTCAGTGAAGTTATCGCTTCAACATCCCCCGATCCAAGAATATCCGCCATCTGTTTATGTCCCATGGCTTCAAGGAACTCGGTAAATGACAGGGGATACATTTTCTCCAGCTGTACCTTACCAACAGGGAAAGAAGTTCCCTGGTGCAGCGCTATTCCCATAAAAGAACCTGTGGCAATAATATTATACTGCGGAGCATCCTCACAAAAATACTTAAGGGACGTCAGCGCGCGTGGTTCTTCCTGGACTTCGTCAAAGATCAGGAGCGTATTCTCCGGATCGATCCTTTGCCCGAGAACTGCGCTTATGGAGGATATCAGCATATCGGGGGACAATGACCTTGCAAATACATCCTTTAGTGATTTTTCCTTATCAAAGTTGATATATGCGATCTGGGAATAAAATCTTGAACCGAACTCTTTTGCTACCCATGTTTTTCCAACCTGTCTTGCGCCCTCCAGCAAAAGAGGTTTACGGTCCTCCCTGTTTTTCCACTTTTCCAGGCGCTCCAGTATCTTTCTCTCCATGTGCATAAGCTCCTTAAGATATCAAATTCAGCCCAACTTTTCCTTCAACTTTTCCTTCAATTCAGCGCAATATAACCTTCCCAATAATTATAGTACTAAAAAAGGAGGACTGCAACATTTTTATGGACGTCATTTTGCAAATCTCCACATTTTTAATGACGTCTTTGCCCGGGGCGCTCTGACGCTTTCTTTCTGACTCATTTTCACCAAAAAAGCAGGCGATGAAAAAGCGCACGGAATGTTTTGTCTCCCTGAATACAGCAATCCTGTGCCCCACGCCGTGCGGCGGTGTTCACATGTATTTCTCCATGCGGATAACGAATTCTTTAAAGCGGGGAAGGGAAAACGAGATCTTCCCGTAGGTGTCGGTGTTGATCAAGCCGTTTTCGCTCAGATTTTCACGGTAAGGGGAGAACTGGTTGGATTCCATCTGCAATGCGCTGCGGATTTCCCTGACAGACATGGTTGTGCTATGAGAAATTGCCCGGACAACCAGCTTTTCTTTTTCTGTCAGGTGCTCCCAGATAGCCTGATAAGAGCCTTCACAGAGCATGGAATCAAGCATGTTAAGGAGATCCTTATCGACAACGTCTTTTTGGGCATCCCATAAAAGCGATCCCAGCAGCTGGAAAGCATATGGGTAGCCCATGACGAGTTTTGAGAGCGCGACAGCTTTCTCTTCCGTGACCGATAATACACTGCGGTATTTTTCTTCGACTAAGATATTGCTCAGTCCCGAAAGTTTTATTTTCGGGAGGCGCCGGAGAAATGTGGCGTTTTTGGAATTGGAAAGTGCGCTGAAATTTTCCGGCAATGCCGTCATTAATAAAAAAACGGGAAGCTTCTCGCCGATGAAGGCCTGATAGGAATGGGCAAATGCTTTGATATTTTTAGTGCCGGAAGCTTCATCTATGGCAACCAGAACCCTCTTTTTTCTTTTATCCGCTTCTTTTAACATTTTACGAAGGATAGTTTCGTTATCCGAAAATGAACGCAGGGCAATGCCTCCTCCAAATCCGGCAATCGAAGCATTTGCTCCGGTGATCCGTTCCTCCTTCAAAGGAAGGTATTCTCCAAGTTGGCTTATGGCCGAGGAAAAAAGGTCAAGATCCGGGTTCAGACGCAGAACGTACCAGTTATCCGATTTTGTGAAATGATTTTGTATGGAGGTCATCAGGACTGTTTTTCCGCAGCCGCGCACTCCGGTTATGACATAACCGGGTGAGACAGGCACTTCGCTTTCAAATTCCCCCGTAATCTTATTGTATTCTTCTTTTCTTGGTATTAAGGATTGCGGCTCGATGCCGAATATGGTGGTAAAGGGATTATTGTTCATGGTATCTCCTTCTGCGGGCTAATAGTGCCAAAAGGGAACTGAATTATATCTGCTTATAGGTTCTGAAATATCTTATATCTGCTTATAGGTTTGAAAATATCTTATATCTGCTTATAGGTTTTGTCAATCCCTCTGTTCCGGTTGGTTCTACAGAGCCAATTGGGAGCCAATTGGGAGTCAATTGGAACCGGCCCTTTTGACTCTTCTGAAGGGTATGCGCTGATTGAAAAATAACGCTTAAAATGGTATGATAATGGTGTCACAGGCAGTCGAAACCGATGTTTGAAAGATGCGGAGGTAAGATTATGACAGAACAGGTAGAACGCCCGGCAGATATGATAGATAATGCTAATCTGGGAACGTGGATGAATTGGTCAGATATTGTAAAGCGGTATCCTAACAGATGGGTTTATATAACAGATTATAAGATTGATGATACCAGCAATGTTATAGGTGGTATATTGAGGGTAGTATGCAGGGAACCGGAGTTTGCTATGGTAGAGGATATCCTGACTGATAAGAACAAAAAGGGGTATCTTGGTAGAACTACTGAGTTACCCGGAAATATATTGTGGGTGGAATAAGGTGATTCGAATAAATCTGAATAAAAGTAAAAAAAGACCTACTATACCGTTGGATAGTTCAGCAGGGAAACTAGACTGTCTCATAGATACCGGGGCGTTGGTTTCTGTCTGGTGTTTGCCGTTATTCATTCTGAGAACCTGTTATCCCACTGCTGTAAAAACGAATTATCGCACTACGATTTCCGGATTCGGAGGAATTTCTTATAAAAAGAGAGATATATGGAAAATACCTGAGTTTGTTCTGGAAGACCAAAACGGTGAGGGAAGGTATATAGTAAAGAATCTGCTCATAGCAGTGGCTGATGATCCTCAGATTACGTCATTTAATATGATTCTCAGTTCACTTATATTTCATGGATCGTCATATCGGATATTCGATAAAGCAAACGATAAGCATTTAGAAATATACCCTGAACATGACCGTCCAGTGGTATGTATTCCCGGAGAGACTATTGAAAAAAATGTTTTGGGCGATTCCTTGTTAGAATCTCTGGATCTTTCGGAAGATGAAATATTCATAAGTGGCATTACTGTATTTACGGATGAAGGGTGATCACAATATAGTATCGGTAGTCCCGAGTCAATTGGAGTCAATTGGGACCGCCACTTTTGGCTCCAAGGTTGTAAACTGTCTAAAAAAAATCCTTGCTTTTTGAACCAGTATAGGCATTCCAAATCTCTCTCAGTACTACAAACCCTCGATAATATACATAACAGTCAATAAATATCTGCCTTTTATAAAAGGGGTTTACGAGCATGACCGAGATGAATTATAATTCATACGCACGCACGCATCTCTGATCATGCCCTTTGGAAGTTAATATTGGGAAAGTGCCGTCAGGCCTGATGAAGAGGCTTCATCAGGAATGGCGGCTTTTATTTTGTAGAGGAGAACGGATGGGAAATATGATTAAGAAAATAGTCGGATTAGTCGTGTTTTTGATGGCGTTTGGGATGATGCCGGGTTTAACTATGATTGCACGGGCGGAAAACGGAACCATTAGCGGTACCGGAACGTCGGAAGATCCCTATAAAATTGACGATGTTGATGACTGGAATACGTTCGCGAAAAATGTGACGGATGGAACAACTGATTACAATGGAAAGACAGTTGTTTTGGCTGCAGATATTGGTACAAAGGATGATCCAGTCACAACCATGGTTGGAGACACGTCGTCTCATTGTTTTAAAGGAACATTTGACGGGCAGGGCCATAGCATGACATTCATGCTCAGTGGTGGAGGGAATATTGCACCATTTCCCAAAGTTGATGGCGCGACATTTAAGAATCTGAGAGTCGAGGGTACCATGACTGGAACTGGTGCTCATGCGAGTGGTCTGGTTAGCCACATAGCAAATACTGTTTCATTTACGAATGTAGTAATTTGGGCTGATATTTCTGCATCACGTTGTGGGGGATTCGTAGGACACGGTGAAACCGGCAGTGTGAGCTTTGAAAATTGAGCCGGAGGTCCGCGTTATGGTGAAGGTCAATAAGGTCTGGACAGACGTGGATCCTGCGCTTTATAACATAAGCTATATCAATAACGTGAACAAGGGAAGTGCCGTTATCCTTGTAAACGGAAACGGCACCGAAACTGTGGGCAGTAAGAACGTTAAGTTCAGCATCACAAATATGAGAATGGGGCTGTTCAAGCTGTTGTTTGGGAAGTGATAAAGAGCTGCTAAAGAATTGTCCCGGAAAATTCTTGAAAAAGGTCCCGGAAAAATCTTTAAAAAAGTCTTGACAGGTTAGCATCAACTAACTATAATGTAGACGGTTAGTAGATGCTAACCATTTTTTACGGCGCAGGGTTAGGGAAAGCTAACCGGGAAGGGAAGAACGAATATGAACTTAAATGATGCGGAACTGGGAAAAGAGTATGTTATCACAAATGTGGATACGGGCGGGGATGACGAGATGGAGAGCTTTCTCTTTTCGCTCGGATGCTACAGCGGCGAACATATCACGGTGGTGGACAGGAAGAAGAATCTCGTTGTGTCGATCAAGGATGCAAGATACAACATAGATCCTGAGTTGGCAGGTGCTATTATAGTGAACGAAAAAAACGTTCACTATAATAAATGATGCGCACGGATTTTGCAAGGAAATATGCCGATAAATCGGCCAAAATCCGGCGCAGGAAACGAACAAAACGCAAGCATTTTGTCCGTTTCCTATAATATTATCTAAATAAAAGGGAGGAGAAAAATGAGAATCGCACTAACGGGTAATCCCAACAGCGGCAAAACAACCATGTATAATGCGCTGACGGGAAGAAATGAAAAGATCGGCAACTGGGCCGGCGTTACCGTGGACAGAAAGGAGAGTCCGATCAAGGCCAAGTACAATGACGCAGGCAAGGAGATCATCGCGGTCGATCTGCCGGGGGCCTATTCGATGTCCCCGTTTACGTCGGAGGAGAGTATCACGAGCGGATATGTAAAGAATGAGCATCCTGACGCCATCATCAACATCGTGGATGCCACCAACTTAAGCAGAAGCCTGTTTTTTACAACACAGCTCTTAGAGCTGGATGTTCCGGTCGTGGTAGCGCTAAATAAGAGCGACATAAACGATAAAAAGGGAAACAGGATCGATAGCGCCAAGCTGTCGGAGAAGTTGGGATGCCCGGTCATAAATACCGTATCGACCTCTGAGCAGGGAATAAAGGAGGCCGTGGCTGCCGCGGCGGCTCTTGAAGGCAAGGGCCAGAAGGCTCCGTATCATCAGGGGAACGTGGACCTGACAAGCAAGGAGGCCGTGGAAGCAGCCGACCGTAAGCGATTCGATTTTGTGAACGGCATCGTTAAGGAAACAGAGGTCAGAAAGACCCTTACGAAGGATAAGACAAAGGGCGACGCGATCGATAAGATCGTAACCAACCCGATCGCCGGTCTGTTCATATTTGCCGGTATCATGTTCCTAGTATTCTATATCAGCCAGACAACGGTCGGAACCTGGCTTTCCGAACTGCTCGCGGGCTGGATCGAAACCTTCCAGGAATGGGCAGGGGAGCAGTTAGGCGATGCCAATCCCCTTCTTTACGCGCTCTTAATCGACGGTATCATAGGCGGCGTTGGCGCAGTCGTTGGTTTCCTGCCGCTTGTTATGGTCATGTATTTCCTGATCGCGCTTCTTGAAGACTGCGGGTACATGTCAAGGGCTACGGTTGTTCTCGATCCCATATTCAAGAAGGTGGGGCTTTCCGGAAAGTCAGTCATCCCGATGATCATCGGGACCGGCTGCGGAATTCCGGCGATCATGGCCTGCAGGACTATCAGAAATGAAAGGGAAAGAAGATCGACGGCAATGCTTGCGACCTTTATGCCCTGCGGCGCCAAGCTCCCCGTTATCGCATTGTTTGCGGGGGCGTTTTTCCCGGAATCAAGATGGGTAAGCTTCGTCTGCTATATGTTAGGCATCTTGCTCGTGCTGCTTGGCGCACTGCTCATCAAGGCCATTACCGGCATGAAATACAGGAAGAGCTTCTTCATCATCGAAATGCCCGAGTATAAGGTGCCGAGCCTCGGCTTTGCGTTAAAGAGCATGCTTGAGAGAGGCAAGGCCTACATCATCAAGGCCGGAACGGTCATCCTTGTCTGCAATACGGTCGTGCAGATCATGCAGACATTTAACTGGAAGTTTGAGGCCATCGAAGAGGGAGCCGAAAGCACTTCGATCTTAGCAGGGATCGCGGGACCGTTCTCATATCTGCTCGTTCCGATCGTGGGCATCGCTTCGTGGCAGCTTGCGGCGGCAGCGGTTACCGGATTTATTGCCAAGGAAAACGTTGTCGGTACGATCGCAACAGTGTATGCTATATCCAACCTGATCGATACAGAAGAGCTTGAGCTCATCGGCGAGGGTAACGCGGTGGCAGCCGTGATGGGTATCACGAAGGTGGCTGCGCTTGCGTATCTTATGTTTAACCTGTATACGCCGCCCTGCTTCGCGGCTCTGGGAGCGATGAATTCGGAAATGAAATCCGCCAAATGGCTGTGGGGCGCTATCGGGCTGCAGCTTGCAACGGGATTTACCGTAGGTTTCGTGGTATACCAGTTCGGCACGTTGTTTACGACAGGATCGTTCGGCGTTGGTTTTGCAGGCGGACTTATTGCTATTGTGTGCTTTGCGGCGGTCATCTTCGGATGCATTAAGAGCAACCAGAAGAAGCTGGCACTTGAGTACAAATTAAGCTGATCGTTTCGGCTTATGAAAAGCTTCTTCCCTGCGGAGCTGGGACAGTCTGCAGGGAAGAAGCTATGGAGGTGGATATGGAATCTGTGATAGCCAATATTGTGATCATCATCATTTTGCTTGCCATGATCGGAGGTGCCTGTGTCTACATCCATAAAGAAAAAAAGAAGGGCAGGCATTGTATCGGATGCCCGTATGCCGCGTCATGTCCCAAGAAGGATTTAAATCAGTCGGATTATACATGCGGTAAATAAAAAAGGATAAAAGATGGAGAAGAATAATTCGGCCGAGGATTATCTTGAAAGCATTCTGATGCTTCATAAGAAGAAGGGTTATGCAAGATCGATAGACATAGCAAGAGAGCTCGGCGTTACGAAACCGAGCGTGTGCAATGCCATGAAGAGGCTGCGCGAGAAGGAAATGATCTATTTCAGCGACAAGGGACATATTTATTTCACCGAGGCCGGCAGGGCGGTCGCTGAGAAGGTATACAAAAAGCATGTTCTTCTGACAAAGGTCCTTAAGGGGATCGGCGTAAGCGAGAAGACCGCGTCAAAGGAAGCGTGCAGCATAGAACATGTGATCAGCGATGAGACATATGAGCTTCTCGATGCTTTTTTTAAGGCGCATCTTGTTATAGAATAATATGTTTTTTGGAAAGGAGAATGACATGAGCTGGAAAAAAGTAGGGATATTTGCACTGGGTACTCTGTTTGGCCTTGAAGGGATCAAGCTGTTGTCTTCCAAGGACGCGAAGAAGGTGTATACGAAGTGTACGGCAGGCGTTCTGCGGGTCAAGGATTCCATTCTCGATCAGGTGACAGTGCTTCAGGAGAACTGTACCGATATTTACGAGGACGCCAGGGCTATCAATGAAGAAAGAGCTGCGAAGGAAGAGGAGACAGAAGAGGAAGTCCCGGAAAAGGAAGAAGAATAGGATCTGAGAGGCCTGTATGAAATTTATAATAAAGCATGAATCAAAAAAAAGGATCAGGGTTCATCTTCGCATGAGACGGATGACCTTCCGGGAAGCGGATACGCTGGATTATTATCTGAAGGGCTTTTGCGCGGTAAAAGAGGTGCGGGTATACGAGCGCACGGCGGACGCTGCCATTGTATATGAGGGTGCCAGACAGGACATCATAAAGATCCTTAAGGATTTTTCATTTGAGGGAACCGATGTACCCGAAAGAGTGCTTGAGGGCTCCGGCCGGGAACTGTCCGCGAAATATTATGACAGGATCGTAACCTCCATCATCTTTCATTACGGCAAGCGGATCCTCCTTCCGGTTTCGATACGCTGGATATGGGAAAGCATCAAAACAATAAAATATATATACAGGGGCTTGAAGACGTTCCGTAACCGCAGACTGCAGGTGGAGCTTTTAGACGCTATAGCCATTACCGCGGCGATGCTTACCGGGGACCGTAAAACCGCTTCATCGGTCATGTTTCTGTTAAATATCGGCGATAACCTTGAAGAGTGGACCCATAAGCGTTCCGTAGACGACCTTGCCAGAAGGATGTCCTTAAATGTCAACAAGGTTTGGATGCTGACGGACAAAGGGGAGGTTCTGACCGACTCATCGAAGATTGCCTGCGGCGACAGCGTGATCGTCAGGATGGGAAATATGATCCCGTTTGACGGAGAGGTTTCGGACGGGGAGGCTATGGTCAATCAGGCGTCCATGACCGGGGAACCGGCTGCTGTGAGAAAGAGCATGGGTGCGGCTGTTTTTGCCGGAACCGTTTTGGAAGAAGGAGAGCTTACCATCAGGGTAACCCAGACAGAGGGCTGCGGACGCTTTGACAAGATCGTCAGGATGATCGAGGAATCAGAGAAGCTCAAGTCATCCCTTGAGAGTAAGGCAGAGAGACTTGCGGACAGGCTTGTTCCATATACGCTCGCGGCTTCCGGCATAACCTGGCTGATAAGCCGGAATACAACGAAAGCCGTATCCGTGCTGATGGTTGATTATTCCTGCGCGCTGAAGATGGCCATGCCTTTATCGGTCCTGTCTGCGATCCGGGAAGCGACTGAGTACGGCATAACCGTCAAGGGAGGGAAGTTCTTAGAGGCTGTGGCCGATGCGGATACGATTGTTTTTGATAAGACAGGTACGCTGACCAAGGCCTGTCCGACGGTGAAAGAGGTAGTTTCCTTCTGCGATGAATCGGGAGATGAGCTGTTAAGGCAGGCTGCGTGTCTCGAAGAACACTTCCCCCATTCCGTAGCACGCGCGGTTGTGGATGCCGCGCATGAAAAAGGGTTATTGCATGATGAACTGCATACGAAGGCAGAATACATCGTGGCACACGGGATCGCTACGCATATAAACGGAGAAAAGGCCGTGATCGGGAGCTATCATTTCGTGTTTGAGGATGAGGGCGCTGTCGTTCCGCCTGAAAAACAGGAATTGTTCGACAGGCTTCCCGACGAATATTCCCACCTCTATTTCGCTAAGGAAGGAAAGCTTTGCGCGTGCATCCTGATAGAAGATCCGATGAGGAAAGAATCGGCAGCAGTCGTAGCGAGGCTTAAGGAACAGGGTTTTCAGCATGTCGTGATGATGACGGGCGACAGTGAGCGCACCGCAGCGGCCATCGCAAGATCGGCCGGGATCGATGAATACTATTCCGAGGTGCTTCCCGAGGATAAGGCAGGATACATAGAAAAGGCCAGGGCGGAAGGACGCCATGTGATCATGGTCGGTGACGGGATAAATGATTCGCCGGCTCTGTCGGCATCAGATGCTGGGATCGCGATCAGCGAGGGAGCGGAGATCGCAAGGCAGATAGCGGATATAACGATCAGCTCCGAGGATCTTGAGAGCATTGTCGTATTAAGAAAGCTGAGCACGCTGTTAATGAAGCGCATCCGGTTCAATTACAGAACCATAGTGGGCTTCAACACGGCTCTGATCGCTCTGGGCATTGCCGGTGTTATGCCGCCTGCGACCTCTGCGATGCTGCATAACGGATCCACGGTCGCACTGGGGCTTAAGAGCATGACTTCTCTTATACCGAAGGGATAGAATATGGATCTGATGTGATTTCGTATATAACCAAGGAGGGATAGCAATGAAGAACCATAAATTCTGGGCATGGGCTACTGTCATTTGTTTTTTTATTACGATCATGACGGGATATGAAAAGAAATAAACAAATAAGGAAGAATGTCCGTATTAAGCCTGCTTACAGAGTACAGGGCATGGAATGAAAGGCTTGCGGGTCATCAGTTTTTTCTGAGGCCGGCGATATAGTCATTTGTATACCACGCGTAAAGAAGCTGAATGGCCATGAACACCCATATAGAGGGTTCACACCATATGACGGCGCTGTATCCGAAGCGCGGGATCAGAAAGATCACGAAAAGAACCTTCCCGGCGAGCTCGATCAGGCTTGATATGACGGGGATGAGCTTGTAGCCTATGCCCTGAAGCGAATGCCTGGTGGTATTGATGATGCCGAGGATAAAGAGGAACGGGCCTAAGACATAAAGAAGCCTCGATCCGTTTGATATGATCAAAGGGTTATCAGAGCCGGAGATCAGTCTGATCAACGCGGGGGCCGACGTCCACAGGATCAGGGACATGACGGCCGCTATCGCCGCAAAGAACAGATACGCATCCTTCATGGCCTTTAATATCCTCTGCCCGTTACCGGCACCCCGGTTCTGCGAGATGAACACGGAAATTCCTATCGGCATCGCGATAAACGGCATGGCTGAGAGGAAGAATATCTTCCTCCCGGAGATGTGCGCTGCTATGATCTCCGTTCCGAGGCCGTTTATCCCGGACTGAAGGATAATGGAGCTTATGCTCACCAATGAACTCATCAGAGCCGCCGCAAAGCCCTGGCCTGCTAATTCCCTGATCAGCGAGACATCGATCTTTAAATGTTTCGGTTCCGGGATCAGTAACGGCACCTTTCTGAACAGGTAGATGATGCATAATACCGCGGAGACAGCCTGGGATATGACGGTCGCGACGGCAGCACCCTGAACGCCCGCGCCCCAAAAAGCGATAAAGATATAATCCAGTATGACATTTAATACGGAGGAAAAGATCAGGAATATAAGAGGGAGGACAGAGTTTCCTATTGCCCGCAGGGCCCCTGACACCAGGTTGTAGGTAAAGGTGACGAACAGGAACAGGGAGACGATCCTGATATAGGAGAGCGCTTCCCCGATAATATCCTCCGGCGTATTGATCAGTTGAAGAAGAGGCTTCAGGAAGACGATGCTTAACAGACTGATAAGCAGGGCTGTACCGATGCCGATCATCAATGCGCCGGCTACTGATCTTTTAAGCTTATCCTCATCTTTTGAGCCGTAGGCTCTTGCGATGACAATGCCGAAACCGCTGCAAAGCCCTGTGGCAAGATGCAGGAACAGTTCAAATACAGCGGAAACCGCACCTATGGCCGCAAGCGACTTTTCCCCCAGGATGTTCCCGACTATTGCCGTATCCGCAGCGTTATAAAGCTGCTGGAAAAGCATGGAAATAAAGATCGGGACTGCAAACCATATCAGCGATTTCATGATCGGACCGTTCAGAAGATCAACCTGACCGCGGCTTGTCTTTTCTCTTTCCATTTTATCTTACATTAACAAAGGAAACCTTTTGATAACAATTCAGGACAGCTGCGTATCTGTTCAGAAGGCAAAGGGTACCGGGCAGATACGCCTTTCGGTATATAATGGATTATATCAACTGAACCTGAAAATGGAAAGATACCCTTCCCGAAAATCCTGATCGGGGAAGGAGAGATATTTCAGAGGAAAGAAGAATTGGGTTTACAAGTTGAAAAAATATGATACAATATAGATAGAAAAGGAAACAACAGATAGGAGCGGAGATGAATTTATATATTGCCGACCTGCATTTCGGGCATAAAAACGTGATCAACTTTGATCACAGGCCATTTTCGGACGTTGAGGAAATGGACAGGATCATGATCTCACTTTGGAATGGCAGGGTACAGCCGGAGGATGACGTATATATCATTGGGGATTTCTGCTATCGGAGCGGGAAGGATCCGGAATGGTATCTGAACCAGCTTATGGGGAAAAAACATCTGATCCTGGGAAACCATGACCGGGCAGTTACGGAAAATGAAAACGCAAAGAGCCTGTTTGCGTCGATCCATGAGCTGCAGGTGATCGCAGATCAGGGAGAGGAGATCTGCCTGTGCCATTATCCGCTGGCGGAATGGTATAAGTCAAGGCATGGCTCCTGGCATATTTACGGACATATCCACGGAAACCGGGATGAGGTCTATGACTTTATGAGGACGAGAGAGCGGGCTTTGAACGCAGCGGCCTGCATCAATAACTATATGCCGGTATCCTTTAAGGAACTGGTCCGGAATAATAAGGCATTTCGGAGGGCCTGACTTATGAATGAAGATAAATACTATATACTGACACAGCCCTCGCTCAGAGGGATGGGCAGTGATTCAGATTACGCTTTAGTAACAGGAAAGAATCTGCACAAGATAATGTCAGAAGAGGAAATCGAAAGTAAACTGAAGGAATGCAGTACGTATGATGAGATTCCTGATCTTATTGCGCTTCCACATGATATACCTATATCTATTGAGAACATGCACATGGAAAATGTTATATTCCGCGTTCATAATCAGTGGAGGTTTGCGCGGGACATTATTGTTGGAGATGCCTCATTTACCAGATATTTTGTGGACCTGTCGGATTATGATGGCAATCTTGGCAGGTGGTTTAGCAAAAAAGACGTTTATGAATTTACGAGTTTCGATTTTAAACGGACAATAGAAAACCATTTCTTCCTGTTTTATAAAGCTGAAGATCTTATTCGGTGCCAAAAAGATAAGATAGAGCGTTTCAGCAGACGTGATGATCTCAATATGGAAATTGTGAAGGATGCTGAAGCAACGATTAAACGCTTTGAAAATCTTCCCAAACTGAAAGACGAGTACTATGAGCATTTCTATCATCAGAAATACTCTGAATACAGGGATTTTATGAATGAGATAGTTGATGATGAAATTAAACGTGACGATGTGGATCATACTCAGTGCGCCTATGGCCGTTGCCTGATACCATATAAGTTCGCATGTGAGATCGGACAGCATGAAGAACTTCCGCATGATTTCAGATATGACGAACTATTTGTAAGAGGTTCGGATATCAAGCACCTTATCGCGGATCTGGTAGGGAACAGGGAAGACCTGGGCGGATTTGAAAACCCGCAGATCAATCTGGCGCTCCTTACAGTATTTGGATACGATTGAATGGGACGTCAGCGGCTCTTTTTCAACTACGAGTTAAGTGACATTGAAAAGACCGTCATATAGAATATGATCATAGAACAGCAATAAGAGAATCATTAAGGAGGTTTGACATGGGAAAACTTGAGGTAAGAGGAAGCGCGTCAAAAACGGTTGATTATGATCTTATGAGGATCAAGCTTGATTTTCATGCGAAGGAAAACACTGCAAAGGAAGCATCTCAAAAGGTAATGCGTGAATGTGAAGAATTTCTGGGGGTTTTGAAAAAGAGCGGTATAGATATTTCGAATATATCTTTGTCAAGTGACTCCATTGACCTTTCTAGAGATTTTCATAACGATGGCAATAGGGACTATTACAGGGCAAACCGTATTCTTGAGATTGAGTCTGAGTTCAATATGAAGATGATCAATAACATAAGATCCATTACCAATAGCAGTAATGCACAGGTTGGCTTCTGTGTTGATTATAAACTGTCAAACGAGGATGCGATCAGACAGGAACTTCTGACGGAAGCCTTAAAAGATGCGAAGAGACAGGCCGAGGTAATGGCGCGGGCAATAGATCATAAAGTTGTCGGTCTGATATCAGCAGATAAGAATGCACCGGAACTGAACTCAGTATATGTTGGTGAGATTGATAGTCTGGAGCTCTGTAGTGAACAGGAATTTGAGCCCTACGATAACTCGGATGAGCTATCTCCGTCGAATGAAACTTATACGGAAACCATATATACGACCTGGGAGATAGCCATTCTATGATCTATATTACAGGAGACACTCACAAAGAGTTCAAACATAGATTCCCTGACCTGGCTTAGGGATTGGCAGAAAGCATCCGGATGGTTTGACTGTTTCAGCGAATATAACCGCAAAATGCAAAGGACACTTCGACGGGGGTTTTATTTTGATATCAGTAAAAGGAATTTATACAGAAGCACATATTATGTGCGACCAGGAGCTCGAAGGCGCCAACGTGGATCAGTATGCCCTTGCACAGGTGCAGATGATCTGTGACAACATCGCTTCGGAGGGATCAGTGATAAGGGTCATGCCCGATGTTCATCCGGGAAAGGTTGGTCCGATCGGCCTTACCATGACAGTGGGAGAGCGCATCCTCCCATCACTTGTGGGTGTCGATATTGGTTGTGGAATGCTTGCGGTAAAGCTTGGAAAGATCCGCAATGATTTTCAGAAGCTGGACGCAGTGATCAGGGATAACGTGCCGGCGGGATTTAAGATAAGAAGCAATGTGCACAGGGGTGCTGATCTTGATCTGGAGAGACTGCGCTGTTATAAGCACATCCGTCACGACAAAGCTCTTTTAAGCATAGGTACACTTGGCGGTGGCAACCATTTTATTGAGCTTGATCAGGAGGAAAACAAAGAAGTCTATATGATCATCCATACCGGGAGCAGGCATCTCGGAAAGGAAGTAGTTGAATATTACCTGTCTGCTGGACAGAAGGCCCTTGAGAAGCAGGGGATAAACAATGTTCCGTATGAGATGACCTATCTTACGGAAGAATTAAAGGATGATTATCTCCACGATCTGGCTGTCGTGCAGGAGTATGCTGACCTAAACCGCAGGGTGATCGCTTCCGAGATCATAAAAGGGATGAAATGGAAGGAAAAGGAAGTGATCTCCTGCGTACACAACTATGTTGATCTTTCCGGGGAAAAGCCGGTGCTCAGAAAAGGATCTATCTCAGCCAGGGAAAATGAGGATGTGATCATACCCATCAATATGAGGGATGGCGTGATCCTGGGAAAGGGCAAGAGTAATGAAGAGTGGAATTATTCAGCACCCCATGGCGCAGGGAGGATCGCATCCAGAGAAGCAACGAACAACACACATACCGTATCGGAATTTAAGGCATCGATGAAAGGGATCTATTCCACCTGCATAAGCAGTGATACACTGGACGAAGCTCCTTTTGCGTACAGGGGAGCGGACTACATTAAAGAGGCTGTAGAGGACACTGTATCTATCAGTAAGATACTTAAGCCTGTCTATAACTACAAGGGAGGAAATGCCTGAATGATATTACAGATAAGCTCCGGCATGGGCCCTGTGGAATGCAGGGCTGCTGTCGGCGGCATATATAAAGCCCTGGAAAAGGAATTTCCGGATATAGAGATGATAACCGCGGTGAAAGGAGAGGTAGAAGGAGCTTTTTCATCGATCATCTTCTCGTCAGAGCGAGATCTCCCGGAACTTGACGGAACCATGCAATGGATCTGCAAGAGTAAATACAGACCGGGACATAAGCGGAAGAACTGGTTTGTGGACGTAAGCATTATACCGGAAACAGAAGAGATCAGTGAAACACTGGCAGCAGATACGGTCAGAGTTGAGAAATTTCATAGTGGCGGTCCCGGAGGGCAGAATGTAAATAAAGTTGAAACCGGAATAAGGATCATTCATCTGCCTACAGGGATCACAGTATCGTCAACAAGGGAACGCTCACAATTCGCGAACAGGCAGGATGCCATGAGAAAGCTGTCTGCTGTTTTAAGAGAAATAAATGTGACAAATAAGGACAGGCAGAAAAATGACGCCTGGAGTAAACATGCGCAGATCGTGCGTGGAAACCCTATACGTGTATATGAAGGTGAGAACTTTAAACTTACCTACGTAAAGGAAGTAAATGAGTCAGAAAGAACCGCGCCAATTGACTCACATAGGGAGGATACCATACATGATGAAGGACATTTATTTTTTTGAAATAAGAAAAAGAATCGACGAGATCAGAAACCTTGAGCAAAACATAATATCTGAAAATGAACTTTCACCGACAGCAACGGAGATAACTGCAAATAAGAATATGTTAATTGATACAGTTGAAAAACTTGTGTGGCTGTCAAATATGGCCAGGCGAGAGGGGCTTCTTGCGTTGGAAAGTGCCGCATACGAAATGGAAGGATTTCCCGGTGTAAAGTATTTGAAGATCATGGTACTGCTTGTTTGTGACGGGACTTTCCAGGAAGATCTGGAAGAATCACTTTACTGCCGGTATTTTTCTGCACCACTCAGTGATTACGCGGCATTACAGTATCTGCTCATGATGTATGGCATCATGGCGATGCAGGCGGGAAAGAATCCCAGACTGATCGAGGAGACGTTACTCTACATATTACCTGAGGAACTTACAGATGAATATGAACGAAGACAGGAAGAACGGAATGAATCAGACGAGCTTCAGGCGATAACGGACCTTGATATGAGTAAGGTGGACGCCCTTTGTTCCGAGGATATTGAAACATGTGTTAATACGGGTGATGAATACTACTATGTCGTAAAAATGCTCGAGGAGGTCTTATCACAGGTTGATGACCAGGCTGTTCAGCGGATACTTAGAGATGTGGATAACGCTGATCTTGAATGTGCAATGAAGGTCATGAGCGGAAAAACAAGAAGGATCCTGTTTAATAATCTGCCCCGCCGCCTTGCAGTAATGGTGGCCGAAGACTATGAATTTATGGGTACGGTACGTCTTTTTGATGCATGCGAAGCCTGCCGGAAGATATTTATGGTATTCCTGAAACTATCAGAGAGCGGAGAGGTTGTTTATAGTGAAGAACTCATTTTTCGGGAGATGGCGACGCTATTTCTCAGCAAAAAGGATCCAGAGACCAAAGCAGCGATAAAAGAATCGGAAAACAAGCTGTACAAATTATGGAAAGAATACCTGCATCACTCAAATCGACAGGTAGGAGAAAGACGGAACAGGGACTGAGATGAGCAAACTTGCTGAAAGAAATAGAAGATCGGATGCTAAGCCAGTATAGAAAGAATAAATCAGGTTGTGGATCCGGATGATGAAGCGACGGAGAAAGTGATGGTCAAAAAGATGGATACGAATAAAAGGATGGGCAAGTACGTATCGATGCTGCTCAGGCATCATCCGGAGGAGGCGGGAGTTGTCCTGGATGAACACGGCTGGACTGATGTGGCGCAGCTTATAGAAAAAGTGCAGCCCAGATATCCGCTTACCGTAGAACTATTACAGGAACTTGCATATGGAAAAGACAAGCAAAGATATGAGTTCAGCGATGACGGAAAAAAAGTAAGGGCTGTTCACGGACATTCAGTAGATGTCGATCTGGGTTATGAAGAAATGCAACCGCCTTCCGTACTGTATCACGGATCAGCAACCAGGTTCAGTGAATCTATTGAGAGGGAGGGGCTGCTGAAACAGAGCCGGCAGTTCGTGCATTTATCTGAGAACGCTGAGCAGGCAAAGAGCGTTGGGAGACGGCATGGCAAACTGGTCCTGTACGGCGTGAAAGCTGAAGAAATGTACAGGGATGGATATAAGTTTTATCGATCGGCCAGCGGCGTGTGGCTGACAGACCATATTCCTGTTCAATATCTGCAGATAATCCTATAACAGTAAATCAGGAAGAAAATGAGTCAGAAAGAACCGTCCCAAGTGACTCATCTATTTCTCGCCGGCCCACCAGGTCTTATCCGCGACATTGTTGTAATATCTCTGGATCGGTGTGACAACCCCGTTCCGGATCTCGAATACCTCCCAGATCACGCCGGAGCAGTTCGCCGGCACATAGTAAGAAGCAGCGAGACCGTCTTTATCATATACATGCACGCTCGCACCGGAATTGGACATATCATAGCTCCCGATGTTCCCAATGAAGCAATCCGTATAATCCACCACGCAGTATTTATAATAATTTTCCGCACTGAAGTTATGGAGCGTGATGGTCTCCGGCCCGTAGGAAAAGGTATCGTCCACGTCCAGCCAGCTGTTCATGGAGTCGGACATATGGCCATACCAGATATGCTCGCTCTCATTCCCAGGCTTTGTCGTAAACAGATGGGAATCCAGATCGTAGGGATACACGTCCCAGGTCAGCACCACCGCCATTTCATTGTCGGAAAGTTTCGGCGCCGCGTAAAACTCATAACGGTCTACCGGATTCAGAGGATTGACCGTAATTGTGTAATACATCGTTTCATAGCCGGTTAGGATCACCTCAATGGTATAGATGCCCGGCAGCAGGCTCAGGTAAGCCATCCCCGTTTCATCAGACCATGCCTCGAATACAAGCGTTCCGAATCTGTTGCCGATTCCACGGCGGACATTGACTTTCGCACCCGACAACACCATCATGCCGTCCCCGTTTTCGGCATAATGGAACGCATCCCCCAGCAAAAGATCGGTCCGGATCTCCGTGCTGTACGAAGACGGGAACAGATAGATGCTCTCCTGATACACACTGAGCTGCTCACTGTAGATCCGGATCCCATATATCTCGCAGTCCGTATAACCGGATAGATTTACACGGATGTTATACTCATAGGCCTCATTCGGCACATAGATGAAATAGCGTCCCGTACTGTCCGTCGTCAGTGTATACAGCACATAAGCGAAATCGGTTGAATACAGCTGCACCGTCACGTCCGCAAGCGCTGTTCCCGTTTCGTCGTACACATATCCCTGAATACTTGCTATCCCTTTACTTGAAAGCACCAGATCATACGTAATATATGCGGCATTCAGCATTTCCAGCTCTTTTTCATCAAAAGCCTTCTGCTCCTCCCGGCTCATGGTATTATAGATATGGATCGTATCCGCCGGGAAATTTTTGATCTCCCCGGCTTCCTTTTCCCCCACCACATAATTGGCCGTCAGGCTGTCCGAAACGATCCGCCAGGTGACCATGAAATCGTTGTCGAACAGATATCGCTCTCCCTTCTTGTCAGCTGTTGCGAAGGTGGAGAGATAATTATCCGTCCGGTAGCGGAAGATAAAACTGATCTGCTTCTGGTTGGTATAGTAATACTCCGTGACCTCAAGGCCGTCGCTCAGGTACTCGATGGACACGATCTTGTTTGCGATGCCGGTTTCGGGGTTCAGATAGATCTCGTATTGGATCAGGTTCCCGTTAGCCGCATTTTTCAGCTGCTTTTTCTCCAGGGCACAGACATGCTTTCTGGAATAACCCGTCGCTTCCTCGTAACCCTCCAGCACATAAAAGACGGTCTTATCCCAGACTGCATCCACATTTCTTTTTTCCGGGAAATACTTCCTTTGCGTCAGGTCGATGGATGCTTCCTCATAGGTCTCCAGATTCATTTTCCGGATGTCCTCAAGGAGCCTGGCCTCCATCGTGCCCGAAGCAGGAGCGTTCATAGTGTTCCGGATTTCCTGCACGTTATCGCCTGACGATCCTCCGGTCGGCGTGTTTTCAGTATTTTCGGTGTTGCCGGTACTTTCGATGTTTTCGGTGTTTTCCGCGTTTTCAGTGTTTTCGGTATTTTCCGTGCTTTCGGTGTTGTCGGTGCTTTCGGTGTTTTCGGCGTTTCCCGTGTTTTCGGTATTTTCGGTGTTCTCGGTATTTTCCGTGTTTTCCGTATCTCTCTG
>JAILIQ010000293.1 GCA_024695205.1 Lachnospiraceae bacterium | reverse complement strand
TATCAAGCATATAATGAAAGGCAGGTTATGGACGTGGAAAAGAAGGAAAGAAGAGTCGGTACCGTATCAAGAGGAATCAGATGCCCTATCATCAGAGAGGGCGACGATCTTGCTGCGATCGTATCAACAAGTGTACTTGAGGCAGCAGAGATAGAAGGCTTTGAATTAAACGACAGGGACGTTATTGCCGTTACGGAGTCGATCGTAGCCCGTTCACAGGGCAATTACGCAACTGTTGATGATATTGCCGAGGATGTTCGCACCAAGCTTGGAGGCGGCACTGTCGGCGTGATCTTCCCGATCCTGTCGCGTAACAGATTTGCGATCTGTCTGCGCGGTATCGCAAAAGGAGCAAAGAAGATCGTCCTTATGCTGAGCTACCCTTCGGATGAGGTCGGCAATGAACTTGTAAGCCTTGACAAGATCGATGAAGCCGGCGTTAATCCTTACAGCGATGTACTGACTTTAGAGCGTTATCGCGAGCTTTTCGGAATCATCAAGCATCCTTTTACCGGTGTTGATTATGTGGAGTATTACGGCGATCTGATCCGTGAATGCGGTGCGGAGGTTGAGATCATTTTTGCCAACCAGCCGAAAGCGATCCTCGATTATGCCGATCATATCCTGACCTGTGATATACATACAAGAGCAAGGACGAAGAGAATTCTGAAAGCTGCGGGAGCCAAGGTGGTTCTCGGACTTGACGATATTATGAACGCTCCGGTCAACAACAGCGGATGTAACGAAAAATACGGACTTCTCGGTTCGAATAAATCAACCGAGGACAAGATCAAGCTTTTCCCCAGGGAATGCAAGCAGCTTGTTCTTGATATCCAGAAGGTCATCGCGGACAAGACCGGCAGGCACGTCGAAGTCATGGTATACGGCGACGGTGCCTTTAAGGATCCCCAGGGCAAGATCTGGGAGCTGGCCGATCCGGTCGTATCTCCGGCATTTACCGACGGTCTGATCGGAACTCCGAACGAGCTTAAATTAAAATATCTCGCGGACAATGATTTTAAGGATCTGTCGGGCGACGCCCTCAAGGACGCCATTTCCGAGAGCATCCGCAAGAAAGACGGCAATCTTAAAGGCAATATGGCATCTCAGGGAACCACACCCAGACAGCTTACCGACCTTATCGGATCCCTCTGCGATCTGACAAGCGGATCGGGAGACAAGGGAACGCCTGTAGTCCTTGTTCAGGGTTATTTTGATAATTACACAACCTGATCTTTGGCCGGCTTTTGTCCCACGCATATATTCAGCTGATCGCATACTGCCGCCTTTTTGCGGCAGTATGTTTTTCCAATATTTTGAACTGAGGCAGTATTATGGGAACTGAAGCAATCTCTTATTATGAAAATTTTTCTCCCGTCGGGGATATTGTGTCGATAGCTGTATGCTTCGTGTTTCTGGTATTGATCTATAATGCTTATATCAGCAAAACGCTGCATTTCCTGATCCTCAGACATATCATATATACTCTGATCCTGACTGCGGTGTTCGATATACTGTTCCATGTTCTGATGAATCATATCGGACCGGGCGGTATTCCGCATATTGTGATCTATATACTGCGGCTTCTGTTCCATATGGGGCTGTTTACGATAATGTGCCTTTACATTATGTATGCCAAGGAAGCCCTTCAGCTTGAACAGAAGGTCACCAAACCGTTTTTTACGGCTATGACCGTGATATTCGTCATCGCATTTATCGTAGAGATCCTCGGAACGGTATTCGGCTTCGGATTCCGTATCTATCCGGACAGGATCGTTGACAATGATATCCCTATATTTCTCGGAATATACGTGCTGCTCATGAGCTGCCTGGCTACGATGATAGTCAGATACAGACATAGAGTGTTCAGGCAGGTATTTTTCGGGATCGGAGCTTCTGCGGTCGTTTCGTTCATGGTTATAGTGATACAGCAGATACACGGACAGTCGTCTTATACAGTGGCGGCGTTCTCGCTGCCAGTATTTGCGCTTTTATACATGCTGCATGCCAACCCGTACGATATCAATCTCGGATCGGTTGGCGAGAAGGCTTTTGAGGATCTTATAAATATTTCGGCGGCTGATGGAAGAAGAAGTGCTTCGCTGTATCTGATGAGCCTGTATATGCATGAATTTGACGAACCGGGTGCAAGATATCCCGCGGAACTGCAGGAAGCCGTCAGGGAGTTCATAACAAGGTTTTTTAATACACCGACTCTGTTTCAGATATCCGGCGGACATATGGTGCTGGTAGTCGATAAGAAAAAGGATCCAGATTATCTTAACGGGTCCCGCCGGATGCTTGAGGCCTTCAAGACCAGATACTCCCAGATGCTTTTTGATTACAAGATCGTATATACCGATTCCGATGAGCGGCTTAACCGGGATAACGGATATGTCAGCTTCATAAACTATCTGCATGGCAAGATGTCTGAAAATACGGTGCTTATTACTGATACCGGGCATGTTGACGATTATATGAAATACAAATATATCGTAAGCCAGCTTGCCGACATTGATAGCCAATGCGATCTGAACGATCCGAGAGTAAAAGTGTACTGCCAGCCTGTATACAGCATAAAACGAGATACCTATGACACCGCCGAATCGCTGATGCGACTTGAACTGCCGGATATCGGGTTGGTCTTCCCGGATATTTTCATACCGATCGCGGAGGAATTCGGATACATTCAGACCCTGACAAGGATAATCCTTGCGAAGACCTGTGCGGGGATCAGGTGTCTAAACGATGCGGGCTATTATGTAAAGCGTATTTCGGTCAATTTTTCAATCTATGATGTACGTGAAGACAATTTCTATTCCACAGTGACCGGAATTATCAGGAACAGCGGGGTAGAGTTCAACCAGGTTGCATTTGAGATAACGGAATCACAGAACGAGGAGGACTTCGAGCTGATCAAGGAGAGGATAAACGAGCTGAAGGGCAGCGGGATCAAGTTTTATCTTGATGATTTCGGAACAGGATACTCGAATTTCGAACGTATCATGGAGCTCCCGTTCGATATTGTCAAGTTTGACCGTTCGCTGGTCCTTGCCTCCGGCAATGATGAGAAATTCAGGACTATGGTGAGCCATCTTGCCGAAATGTTCGATGAAGTCGATTATGCCGTGCTGTACGAGGGCATAGAGGACGAGAATGACGAAGAACGCTGCAGGGCCATGAGTGCGAAGTATCTGCAGGGATACAAGTATTCCAAGCCGGTACCGATCGAACAGCTGACAACGTTTTTTAGAAAGACCACGGATTCCGTCGAGGGCGGGAATAAGCCCGCCGACGGGAAAGGAAAGAAGATGCCGGAAGAAAACAGAAGTGCAGAAACACTTGCTGCGGAGAAAGAGAACGTTCGGGAAGAGAGCATTCAGGAAGAGGACCCTCAGGAAGAGAATACTCGTGAAGAGACTGTTCGGGAAGAAACTGTTCAGGAAGAGAATGCTCGGAAAGAGATTGCTCGGGAAGAGCCGACTCGCAAAGAACCCGGGAACAACGCAGCAACCGGGAAGAAGGGACATGTCTGCCCCGTATGCGGAAGGAGCATATTTGCGGAATACGGAAAATACGAGATCTGTGAGGTGTGCGGCTGGGAAGACGATCCGGTGCAGCTTAAAGATCCGGATCTCGCCGGCGGAGCCAATGAGCTGAGCCTGAACGAAAGCATCCGGGCGTGGAATGACAGGCAGGGATAAGCCGTGGAATTAATAGCCAAACAAGGATAATTCTTACTTGTGTTTTATAGATGAATGTTGTAGAATTGTTATGAACGGGATGTTTTCCGTTTACCGGATCAGAACCGGGAGATTTTATTGGTATAAAACAAGCATTACACATGAATTTTTTATCGAGAGGTGTGAAAATGGGTATGAGATTAGTTACACGTTCCGATTTTGACGGACTTGCATGCGGAACGCTTCTGCTTGAAGCAGGAATTATCGATCACTGGAAATTTGTTCATCCCAAGGATCTTCAGGATGGCCTGATCGAGATCACCGAGAACGATTGCCTTGCCAATGTTCCTTTTGTTGAAGGCTGCGGGCTCTGGTTCGATCATCATTCGAGTGAGTTTGAGCGTAATAAGCTCGAAGGCAAGTACAAGGGCGAAAGCAGGATCACACCTTCATGTGCCCGTATCATATATGAATATTACGGCGGCAAGGAGAGATTTTCTCACTTTGACGATATGATGATCGCGGTTGACAAAGTTGATTCCGGCAATCTTACCATTGATGAGATCCAGAATCCTACAGGCTGGATCCTTGTCGGATTCCTTATGGACCCCAGAACCGGTCTCGGACGCTGGAGAAACTTTACGATACCGAATTACAAGCTGATGGAAGAGCTGATGGAAGATATCCGCTCCATGAGCACAGACGAGATCCTCAATCTTCCCGATGTCAAAGAGCGTATCGAGGTATATCGTGAGCAGGATGCGAAGTTCAAGGAGATGGTAAAGGCTCATACAAGAATTGAGAAGGATGTTATCATTTCCGATCTGCGCGGAGTCGATCCTATCTATTCCGGCAATCGTTTCCTGATCTACAGCATGTATCCCGAGCAGAATATTTCTTGCTGGATCGTAAGCGGCAAGGGCGGCGAAGGCTGCTCATGCGCGGTTGGCTACAGCATCCTGAACAAGACCAGCCATGTCAATGTCGGATCGCTGATGCTCAAGTATGGCGGCGGAGGACATCATAATGTCGGAACCTGCCAGTTTACAACTGAAAATATGGATCAGAATATTCCGCTTCTCCTCGATGACATTGTCAACTATGACAAAAAATATCCTAACGGAGTTGATTGAATACTGACGTCTTAATTATTTAAGGGGCGCCGCAGCGAAATTGCGGCGCCCCTATCCTAATATCGCGCCGTATTTTCGCCCCGACAGCCTCTAAAAAACTAAAGCCTCCCGGTGATCCGGGAGGCTTTTGATTGGGTAGCTGCCATTACTGCCGCAAGTGGGACTTGAACCCACACGCTTTTGAGGGCGACGGATTTTGAGTCCGTTGCGTCTGCCATTCCGCCATTGCGGCAACAGGAATATAATACCATTTGAACAGGATAATGTCAATCGTTTTTATGCCTGCACATGAGGCTTGGTTTGTATATCAGGGAGTTTTGGGAGCGTCGGTACTTGATTCCCGGATTATGTATTTGGGCCTCTTTTTAACTTCCATATACATTTTTGACAGATACTGTCCGAAAATACCCAGAAACAGCAGCTGAACCCCGCCAAAGAACAATATCATGCAGAACAGGGAAGGATAACCTGCAACGGGATCGCCCCAGATCAGGGTCTTGATGACAACATAGACCGCAAAGATCAGGGCCAGGATACAGAATATAAGACCCAGTCCGAACGAGATCGTAAGGGGAGTTGTGGAGAACGCAAACATCCCTTCCAGAGAATATCTTAACAGTGAACGCAGGGACCATTTTGTGGTTCCTGCCTTTCTTTCGACATTGTGATAGGGCAGCCAGCAGGTATTGAAGCCCACCCAGTTGAAGATCCCCTTGGTAAAGCGGTTATATTCCTCCATACCGACCACTGCATCGACCATTTTGCGGGTCATCATACGATAGTCGGTTGCTCCGTCGATCAGATCGATCTTGGAAATGCGGTTGATCATGTGGTAGAAACAGTTTGAGAAGAACGAGCGAAGCTTGTTTTCGCCTTTTCGATCAGCCCTGTACATGGCTACCGAATCATAACAGGTGCCGGCGGGCAATTCAAGGCAGCTGGTATCCGCAGTATCGTCGGGATACTGGGCAAGTGTGACGGTTTTTCCTTCCGGTCCGGCTGTCAGGATCTCGTACATGTTCAGGATAAATTCCACGGGGTGCTGAAGATCGGCATCGAGAAGAACGACATAATCACCCCTGGATTCTTTAAGCCCGGCGTAAATCCCCGCTTCCTTTCCGAAATTCCTGGAAAAAGAGATATATTTTATGCCGGCATCTTCTGCACTGTACTGCCGGAGAAGCTCAAGCGTCCGGTCCTGCGATCCGTCATCGATGAAAATGAGCTCGGTGTCACAGGGGGGAAAACCGGAAGACCGGTACAGGCTCGAGGATGACAGATCTAAGGCTTCTCCGAGCGACAAAGCGGTGCGGATCGGGGTTATTGCCTCCATGAACAACGGGAGTACTTCCTCTTCGTTATAACATGGAACCACTATCGTCATTAAGTTTTTCATACAACTCCTCCCACTTTTCAAGCAGAGCTTCAAGCTTTTGTTCATTTTCGGAACGTTCCCGGGTCAGTTCGTTCAACAGGAACGAGTTGGTGGCGTTTTCCGGGATAACGAACTGTCTGTCGATCTCGGCATTGCGTTCTTCGAGAACTTTTATATCT
>JAILIQ010000269.1 GCA_024695205.1 Lachnospiraceae bacterium | reverse complement strand
TCCTTTCCACTGATCTATCTCTTTGTATATCCTATCATATTCCGGAGAGTTTTCCAATCGCTGTCTGGCGATACGCGCAAAATCCTTAAACACGACCATTTGCAAAAATGAACATGAGGCATAATCTCGTAAATAATACGCGACATATGAGACGATGATAAAATAGTGTAAATGGATGTCTCAGACAGAAAGGGGGTTACAATGTCCAAACTCACACTTACCTACGAAAACTTCACAGATCACAATCCCGATGATCCCTGTTTTGGCGCAATACTAGAATCACCGGAATACAGTTGCTGTATAGCATATCTAGATGACTATGACGAAGCCATGGCGAACAAACAAATCAAAAATTCAAAAATATCAGTATCCATAGATCCGCACAGAAGAAATGCATTCCACATCATATCCGCCGGTGACGAAATCAACCTTTATGCACCTAACAAATTCGAAATCATGATGTCGATGTGGCCATATAAATATAAATTCAATAGTACAAACACTCAGGAAATTGCCGCAAAAATAGATGAAGCATTTGATTATGCCCGTGAAATTCAAGAGTGGGCGAAAAAGTGGCTCCCGGAAGAATACATCATCATGGATGATAAACGGAGTTCTTGACTGGGGGGGAGATATGAAAAAGGGCGCAGATGAGATGATGGATCTGTTTGAGTACATGAACGAAAACGGAATAGACGGCGGATTTCGGATCGAGGTCGTCAAACTGGATTATGTGCAGAGTGAATTATTGACGTGGAAAGAACTGTTTTCCGGGTTTGATAAGATCTACGCTATTACATTTTCGTCAGGCCTCGGCTTTGTTGGCGAATTATTGGATCTTTTCTCATATGCAGAGATCATATTCGGCTGCGAGGATGTCATGTCACTGGGGATCAAGGAGATCATGGCTTATCAGGATACGCTGATCGAGCGGATCCGCGGTGATAAACATGGAATAAAGGACAAAATGATAGAACGCATTCAATCCGGGACAGCGCATTTCTACGTTGCGGAAAAAGTGGTATCACACGAAAAAATCTATCTGCTCGAAGGAGAAGATGGGAAAAAGCGTGTCGTCATGGGGTCCGCCAACATGTCATATAATGCGTTCGGCGGCAAACAGCGTGAGAATATCAGCTACATGGATGGTGATGCGGCTTTTGACTACTACCTGGATGTATATCACTCGTTAAAAGAAGACAGTGTCGATGAGATCAGCAGGAAAGCGCTGGAATACGCGGATCTGTCGGAAAATATCGATGCGATCCCGTTTTCGGAGACAGTAAAGACAAAAGGGATCGTTGCCATAGAATCGGAAAAGAGAGAGGAAGTAAAGTTTATTCTTGATGTGAGCAAAAAATCTGAAAAGCTTGCGCCGCACATGCCTAAGCCGGAAAAGAAGAGCGCAAAGACACTGATAAGTGCAGATGTTATAACGAAAATCAGAAGACATCTTGTTGAGGAAAAGAAAAAGGAGCAGGACCTCAGAAGTGAGTATCCGCAGCTGGTGATAAACGTTTTGGAGAACAATGCCAGTCTGAATGGGGAAGAACTTGATCTTGAACCCAAAGAAGAGGAGATAAGGAATGATGTGGAGCTCTTCTTAAAGTATATGAATGGATATTCGAAATTTCATGGTGATGTTGCCGGGCTCCAGCTGAGATATTTTGAATTTGCCAACTGGTTTTTCTGCTCGCCGTTTATGGCGACAATGCGTGATATGGCGGCCAGATACGATCGAAACAGGCTGCCGTATCCTGTTTTCGGACTTTTGTACGGACAGAGCAAAGCGGGTAAGACCACATTTTTGGAGACGCTGCTGAAAATGATGATCGGTCAGAAACCAAAGGTTTCCGCACCGGATTTTACCAGATCCGGCATTGAGGCGTTAAAGAATACAGTGATGGGGGCCCCTATCATTGTGGACGATCTGACAAATACCCGGTTTAATCAGCATGCTGTAGAAACGATCAAAAATGATGATTTTGGAGTCGCCGGTCATCTGACAAATTATTCGGCAGTGGTCATCAGTGCCAATGAAGATGTAAAGGCAGTGGCCTCTGAGATCATAAGGAGAACAGTGATCTGCCGTGTCGAGGCCGGTCTTACGAACACCGAGGTGATGAGGGACAATATTGTACGAACTGTTCAGCAGAAGATAGGGACCGCTTTTTACCGCGAGTACATGAGGAGAATGATGGAAGTCGTTCAAAATCTCCTTGAAGAGTTAAAGAAAGACGATGCGGAAAATACGCCGGATATACTGAATCATTCGTCCGGGGTTATTGTTGATATTCTTAAAGAGTATTCGGACAAACTTCCGGAATACATAAGGAAACTTAGCTTTGAGGACTATTTCGGCGAGCGTGTTACCGGCAAGTATGCGATAAAGACGATCCAAAATGCCTGGAAAACAAGCAGGGGATCATTTAAGATCCTGAAAAGATCAAATGAGCTTCGTTATAACGCCGGAGCTCCGTATGAAGCGGATCGTATCATGAAAGAACTGCCGGAAAACCTTGAAGCGCATAAGTCCAGAGAGTGGATCGTAATGAACCTGGAGGAAGCCAGGAAGTACTTTGAAATGACCTTCAAAAAAGGAATTCTTTAGGAAAGCTGGGCCGGCGGAAAACGGTCCCGGTTTTCCTTGATTTTTTGCTCGGCGGAAATGGAAATCCATTGGACAAAGAACCGCGGATCCACAGGGATGATGAAGGTACGTTTGCTATAGTAATCAATGAATAATAAATACTGATGTGCCACAGGCCGTCTGTTCTATGCTCTTCCACGGGGAGTTTTGGCAGGCGGTCTGTGCTTTTTCGCCCGCTGCTCCACAGCGGGACGAACGGGGTAAAAAAGAAACATAAAAACAAATTCTAAAAAAAGAAAGGAGCCTTAATCATGAAAACAAAGATTTTTTCCTTAATTTCAATAATATTAACAACAATTCTGATTGTGACAGTACCAAATACAAAAGTCGTGTCGCATGAAGAAAGAACAAGTGCACTTGGATCACCGCTCACAAGTGAAACAACTATCTCGTACAACCTCAACAATCCTGGAACTCTTCTGAACTTTGGGCATGAAAGAACCTACGGTGCGTGCTTCCGATTTGACTGGACGATTCCCTTTGAGGGATATTACGGTTTCCATGTCACAACGTCCGGAACAAAAGCAACACTCAAACATTATGATCATATG